>CAZISU010000174.1:0-8932 GCA_964541935.1 uncultured Planctomycetaceae bacterium
CCCCGTTCCGGCAAACGGATCAAATACAGAATCACCTTCCTTGGTGGACAGCTTAATACACCGCTCTACAAGCCCCTCGTGCAACTGCGTCGGATGCCACTTGCGGCGTTGCTTAGAATTCCCGGTTACACGAGGGAAGTCGAACACATCGCTCGGTACGCAACCGCGTGGATCGGCCCGCTTGTCCCCGTTCTTCAGTCGCCAGCTAGGAACACGGATAGAATCCGGATACAGTGGGGAATTCTTATGTCGTAGACGTATCAGTGGGCGATGGTTGTTTCCTAGATCATGGTGATTGTGTTGACCGAAGGTAAAAGTTTGGATGCATTGTTTTGCATCTAGCCAAGGCCACTGTTGCTGCATTTTATCTATGATTTTGCCCATCGCAAAGGACCAGCGTGAGTTATGAGAGAGCCAAAGCGTTTCGGAACATTCTAAGCTGTCAAGAATAAAACTCCGCAGCCAAGCGGTGTACGCTTCCGGCGTTTTCTTGTCGACATATTCATTGTATTTGCAGCCGATGTTATCGACTGGATCGGCAAAGGTACAATCAAACCGCGAACCTCGCATACCCTGTAGATAGTCGCCATTTATTAGTGTGTGTTTGATAGTCATCTATTTCGCCCCCAGTTTTGCAACACTGGCCAGCCCGTGGCGGATATAGGCTTCCGTGTCCTGGTCGTGCTTGCTGTTCCATGGACGGGGGACTAAAAGGGTGTGGCCACCAGCGTAATGGAATGCTTCGATATTCTTATCACTGTCATCGATAAGGAGAGCGCTCGGGGATGCACACATTTCTTTACATGGGCAGATGGCAAAACGCCGGTGTAGGCGAGCGGGGAGATTATGCTTAATCCACATCATCTTCCCGGCTGCACATAGCGGGTCCAATGTTGGTGACGTCAGTATGCAAACGTGACTTGTTCCAACGAGCATTTCAGCGAAGCCAAGAATGGTGTCGCAAATCGCCGACTTCGGGGCATGACTCCATACGTCTTTCGGAAGGCGATTCCAGAACGTATGTTCGTCAACTTGCCTTGCAGGGTGTAAGTTGTTATAGGCTTTAACGATATCCCATCCCCATTCTGGATTGTATGCTTCATAGTCTTCAGCTTTTACGTCGCACCCCATACGGTCTAAGGCGTACAGAGTGAAATTATTCAGAACATCGTCCAGGTCGATAAAAATATTCTTAATCATTAGAATTGCCCTCCGTCTCGTTCGGCCCGTTCTTTTTGAAGCAGTATTCTATTCATTTCATTGGCTTCTTCTCGCCAAAGCTCATCCGTTTCAGTGGACGGCATGGGGGGATTTCGTCTCTGATAGGCTTCTTCATCGAAGGGGGTGTTAAAATTAAATCCTTCCTCGTGAAAGTGAGCCACGCTTGGCAGTGGCCTGTCATCACCTTGCGGATATGTTTCGTGGTAATGTCGCAGCATAAGCAGGTTGGCTATCGCATGGTCAAGGTGGTGTTCGCCGCTTTCCTTGTCGCACTCTTCGTGCATAAACCACCACTTAAAAAGGTGTCGCATAAGGCAGTCGAAGGCGACTGACCAGGCCATTCCCTTAGCCCAATTCCAGCTTGCGTATTTTAATTGACCGCCCATAAACACACGGGCACAACCCGCCAGTAAGTGCATTGGAACTAACGAGAGAGAAACCTTTCCCTTGTTGTCGCGGGCTCCAGAACCGCGTTCTGTGCTGTTAATGTCGCCTACGTTGTAGTTAGTCATGATGTCGCTCCAAGGCACAATTTTGCGTTGATTACCAAGTGGTGAAATAAGTGATTGTCAATTACGTTAAGTTTGTGAAGCTCTAAAATATCCTTCGCTAAGTCGCGAAGTTGTTCGCTCGGTGGTTCATCGTCCCAGACTGGGCGAGTTGCCATTATGGACGGCTCAGGCGGCTTGTATTCAACAGGTGCTTTTTGCTTTCGCGGGCCGCATCCGTCTTCGTAGCGGAATGCGTACCTGAAAGAGGTGAACTTTTGAGTCCCGGCGCACATTTGCCACACGGCTGTATGGCTAAGCCCATTCTTACGGGCTGCCACGGTGATGCTCGCGTAAAGCTTGCCGTCACTTCGACGGATCTTACGCGAGCTTCTGGGGTTTTTGCCAGTCTGGGTTTTGAATCCTGGTGCGTATGGCATGTCACGACACGTAAATCGGGATTGCGAGCGAAACGCCCTGCTGACGGTCGATAACAATGAACGACTGCGCCGGTCGTTGAAACTCGGCCTTGATCTCCAGGGAGAATTCGCTATAGCCCATCACGCTGGGACAGCTAATCCAGTGCGGATAGTGCCAAAGGAATTGGTGGTAGTGCCCAAAGATGTCCACGTCGCACGGTGTAACCTTATTCCACTGAGCGACCGACTTATTGACGGGGATTGTAATTCCGCCCACACCGCCGTTGTACCGTAGCCCATCGCCGTGATGGAAACGAACCTTTTGCCCCATGATTTCCTGGATGTTGTGGTAACCGCGACCGACTGCCCAATGTACTCGCTTGTTTTTGGCGTAATATTTTGCCAATGTCTGGTACAGAAGCCACTCGTAGCTGTTTTGAGCGCTGGTCTTGATTCGCTTCCTAATCGTGGTGCGGCCATGGTTGCCGACGCATGTCGGAATGAAAATCGGCAGCCGCGTCTTGCGGACCCATAGGTCGATGCCGGAACAGATCAACTCTTGTAGAAAATCGACCGTCTCGACGGGGCTGAGGGAATTCGTCTCCATTAGCTCCTCGTGGATGTAGCCGGTCATCAGGTCGCCAAGCAGCGGATGCCAAAGCTGCGTGACCTTCGACATCTTGTTTTGCCAGTCGATCAGATCGAGAGTCTTGGCGTAGCACGTCTTCACTCGTTTCTCGGCCTCGGCTAGGTCGTAGTGATTCTTGCCGTTGGTAGCATCTTCGAAAACCCGTTCCTCGACGTGCCAATCACTGGCCGGCACTACAACGGCAACGTCGCCGCGAGTCTTCGCCATCCGCTCGAACCGTTGTATAGCGGGCTGGCCTTGGATACCGAGCAAAGTTTCCACCTGAGATTCCAGGGATGTCGCAGTTGCGAGTGTATCGCGGTATCTCCGCTTCCACTTCGCTGCCTCGCCGCGAGCTTTTGCGGCTTCAAGCTCGGCGGCTTCTTTCGCGGATCTTTCGATGATTGATTGGGCTTTTTTAGGCATTTCGGATAAGCTCTTTTAGGGTTCTTGTTACGGTTTCGGCGTTGCGATTCAGGTTGAGTTCTTCAATGAGCGATTGCGAGACTGACTTTAGTGGGATATCAGGACGCTCGACTATCATGGCTACAAGGTCGTCCACTATTTTGCGGTCGCGACCATTAAGCTGAGTCAGCCAGTTAGTGGACTTCTTTCTGTCTGTGGACTTGTTCACGATTTTCTCTGCAATACTCTTGCTGCTTGGCATATTATCCCTTTACTGCTTTGATTGCATCTTTTGCCTGCTGTGCTAGGCTATAGAATGCGGGGTGACGAAAAAGTTGTAACTTCTGAAGCTCCCACACATCGCTAACGATCTGGTGCAGCAGCGGAGCATGTGCTATCAGCCTGGCGTTGGCCTCATATTCGCGGATCATCCGTGTTGCAGGCCACCGAGGGGCCGGCGACTGTGTTCCGCACACCGTAATAGTGGTCCGTGGAACCTTTCCATCCGGTGACGCAACGGCCACAATGTCGCCACCCGTTTGCATGGCCGTCCAGCGGAGCGGCGTGAAATAGGTGTCCCGCTCTAGCGATAGGCTGTAGAAGTCTTGGCGGTTGCAGCGGGGGCATGGCCATATCCGTGTCCGCGTGCCACATATAGGGCATTTACGCGGCCTGGGGAGTATCTCAAAATCACCCGGCATTCGGTCGGTCTGACGAGGGCGAAGCCCGCCGTGTGCCTGCACTTGTCGTATTACAAAGCGAGATACGCCTGTCGCACGAGACGCCTCACGTTCCGACACGCCTTCGACGAAAAGGAGGTGACATATTTTCTTTTCGATCTCTAATGGTGTAATCCTTGTCATTTACCTAATCCTTTTCAAAACAAACTCTACTCGCGGGTGCCGCTTGTCAATTCCAAATGTAGGCGGCTGTCTTTTCATGTGCTCGTAATCGTCATCCGGGATTAACCCGCTATCTACAATGCCGTCATAGGCTGCCTTTAGGCTGGCCATGGCATTGTCTTGGTCTCGCCGCCGTTTCTCTTTATGGAGGAACGTTACGGATACTTCCATCTCGTACCATGGGGCCGAATCAATGCATTCGTGATTGACCGTGTCACGTGCTATTCGACGGTATCGCTTGGACGCCGCAGCCTTAGCAAACATCATGCCACGCGAGCCGATAGAGCTATTTGGCGAGAGTACCCTGTTAGGCAATGGCAGCGTGATTATGATTTCTTCGTTTTTCATTGTTGCTCTTCCCGTTGCTGTGCTAAAAACTCGTGGTAGTGCTCTGCCGTCCAGAAGTGAAAACCTCTCGTACCGGGGGTAATTGTCCTGACGATTTCGCCCGCCTCTAATAAGTCTTCATACAGTTGATCTCTATGTTTCTTATTAAATGTTCTTGTTTTTTGCGCTGTCTCCTTGCCGGTTAAACCGTCGATCCCCCCGGTCTCTATGGCTTTTGACACTATAAGCTTGTCTTTTTCAGTCTGGCTGCTCGTAATGTTTGGCAACACCATATCTGTGAAGTCGTGCAGCAGGTAACGAATGAGGCGTATTGAATAATCAGCGACACTGAGTGTGATGCGGGGTTCATTGGAATTTTCGCTGGCGGCAACTATCAGTGCGATCTTGCGGGCATTTTCTTCAGCCTTAGCCCAAAGGCAATCCATGGCGGGCTCTTTTTCGCCTTCGCTTTCAGCTTCATCATTGAAGCTTATGAATAACTGCTCAGCTTCAGGATCAGCCGACACATCCACTTGCTTCGGCGCGGCTAGAACTGCCATACCGTTTACACATGTTCCATAGGTGCTTAGCTCGTTCTCTGGCCCCGCTGGAATCACGCGGTTTTGCCATTCGATTACGGCTTGTGAAAGATCATCCGGGACGGGGGCGGTAGCGTTGTTGCGCTCTTTCTTCGGACGCTTGCCTCTTGTGAGAAACACAAGGCAACGGCCTAGCCATCCGTCGCGCATTTCTGCCGGGTCAATCCCCTCAGTGAAACGATCCGGTGTGCTCATTCCGTATAGACAGCAGCATGGTTGGCTGATTGTCCGATCATCCTGGGTGGAATACTCTTTACTCTTGTAGACGGAACCTGCCGAGCTATATAGTTTCATCAGCAAAGTTACGACGCCGGCCTTATGGCTGTTGGCACCGTGCTTCATCGCGGAAATCATGTGGCCGATCTCGTCCCACAAATACAACGTTGCAGGGTGCTCAGATAATGTTTTTTCCACTGCTGAATCACTGGCCACGTCGTCGCCGCCTAGTAGGTCAATACACCCAGAAGCTTCGCATAGTCGGCGAATCTGCTTCGGCGCGTGGTTCTTGCCGCTTGATGAGTCTGCGATTCCCATACAGTAGATGTTTGTGCGAGCATCAAGGTAATCGCGTATCTTGCGACCAAACAGGGTTCCGCAAAACGTCAGCGTACATGCCAGCGTCAGAAAAGGCTGCGGGCGGATCGCAGTAGAATTGATCCAAGCACATATCTCCCCCAACAATCCCGTGGGTTGACAAAGGAAATTGAGTTCCGTGGCCCGTTTACCGATCTCTACTTTCGGAATGTCCGGCTGGGCTACTGGCTGCTGGACGGCTTTGGCCGCTTGTTCATGATACCGAGACAATATCTGCTGTACCCCCTGTTCAACACCCGGTAGTATCTCGACCGCCGGCATGGGGTCGTAAGTCGGGTCGTCCAGCAGCCAGCCTATTGCTTTGTCGCGTGGCGGATTCCTGCGGGCTTCTGTAATTTTGCGGCTAAAGTCCTTCAGGTCTCCGGGGCTGCCCAGATCCCATGGCGGCGAGCAAAGCGGATTGTAATAGTTGCTTAATACTTCAAACGCTTCATCGTCCGATAACCTCAGCCCATTGACCATGGCGCTGGCTGCCCATAGTAGCTTATCGTGTCCGCCAAGCCCCTGCGTGGCCGGCTCACAGGTCTCTAGATAGAGCTTGGCTCGTTCACGGGAGGAGCCACTTACCTGCGGCATAGGCACAGCTACGGGCTGCGAGGGGGTAACAGCCTGGGGCTCGGGCGGGCGCATAAAATCGGGGTATTCAGCCAGCTTATGTTGCCAGGGCGTAAGATTCTCTGCCCACTTGTACTTGCCGCCGTTTGGGTGGATCGATGGCGGCAGCATGACGTAATAGCCCTCGGCGCGGATATCGATACCGGGCATGAACGAGTTTTTGTTACGCGGCGGCTTGTCTGCCTTATAGAAGAAGTGTGCTCCACCACGCGGCGTATTCTGGCACGCAGTGACGGGGAGTAGCTTCCCCTTGGCCGTTAAGTCATTGATCGTCTGCCAGCCGTCGATGCTGGCTCCCACATTGATATCAACGTCAACCACATACGCGCCGCTCTCCCCTCCACACGCTAGGGCTAGATTAGCGTCGGGGAATCTTGACCACCAGAGGTTAATCTGTGCGGCGTCCGTGGTTGCATCCTTCACACCGTGCGGTACGCAGGCCGCGAGCGGTTGCTTACCTCCGGGCACACAAGGGAATACCTGCCATCCCATTTCGGCGTAAAACAGTGCTGCTTTTCTAAGTTCGCTCATTCTTCACCCTCGGCCACCGGCTGGTTATACTCCACAACTTCGTAGTAGCGTCCGTTCTTCTTCACGGTGATCGTCTTCGTCCACTCCGCTAGCGTTTGCACTAAAAACATGTCTTCAAGTGCTGAGTCGACAGTGGGCGGTGTCTTAGTTGCGCCCATGCGTTTACGCCACCACTCTTGCGCCTTGCGGCCCGCGAAGTTAGCGTGATCCAGGCAGACCCATTCCCGGTACATGCTCAGTCCACAGCGGTACTGAATACGAAGGCTGTCCGCTGCGCCTGGCTTGATGTGTCGGCTCACGTATACTTCGTCTACGGTGTACGTCTCGGGCTGGTCTGACAGGATGGACCGCTTTGATGCCTTCGTGGCGTGTAGTCGCTTCTCTTTTTCTGTTGCTTCTAACCGCTCAACCTCGCGTTTAGGTATCTCCCAGCCGCAAGCTGGGCATACTCGAATTGCTCTAGAGAATGATTCTCTGCAATCGCCGCATGTAGCCATCGATACGGGTTGTCCTCCCAGGAGGTCAATCGGTCCATGTTCTTCGATGCACCCTCCGAAGTCGAGGACCAGGCAGTCACGCTTATTTGGGTGCAGCCGAAGGCCACGACCAACCATCTGTGCAAATAAACCGGCTGACAGTGTAGGTCTGAGAAGTACGATACAGTCGACATTTTTTGCATTAAATCCCTCGGTATAGACATTGATGTTACAGATAGCTCGCAACTTGCCGGCCTTGAATTTTTCAGCAATCCGATCTCGCTCGGACGCCTTCGTTTTTCCGGTGACCATTGGAGCGTGGACACCCCACATACGGAGCGATTCGTGTACCTTCTGACAGTGCTCCACGTCCACACAGAAAAACATTACAGCCTTGCGTTGCTCAGCATTGATGATCCGCATTGCCTCAGCCACGGCCTCGTGGACAACCTTGTTGTCGTTGGTGGCCTCCGAAAGCGATTTCAGTACGTAGTCTCCGCCTGAGTTGCGTCGTACTTCACCTAGATCCGGCTGGACGGCTCCGACTTTGGATCGAATCGGGCAGAGGAAGCCGTCCTTAATGAGATCCGTTATCTTCGCCTCATAACAGACTTCGTTTAGGATATGGTCTTTGTGACAGATGTCGCCGCAGCCCATACGGAATGGTGTAGCCGTCCAGCCAACGACGCGGAGCTTAGAGTTGAATCGCTGGCAGCCTTGAATGAATTGACGATACTTACCTTCACCACTGGGCGGCAAACGATGGCAGTTATGTACTAAAATGCCATTAGCGTAGTAAGAAGGGTGTCCACCGACTTGCATGTTGTACACAGGAACATCGACTTCGCATTCGACAAATGTAACACTCTCCACCCTTGCCGTAGCAAAAATTGCGTTTTTCTCTGGTCTGCATTTCTGTTTTTCAGTGTGTTGTGAGAACCGCCGTCCAACTCTATTGCAATTTTCTTTGCCGGATTGGCAACGTCTATCTTGTAATGGTTCGGCATCCCCTTGGGTCGTGGGCGATCCGTTCTTACTACATGTTCTGTTTCCCAATTTCCCCCTAGTTTCTCTCGGAGTTGAACTTGGGGCACCGTTAGTTTGCCGTTCCCCCCACGCTGTGTCGGCTTGTGGCCGATGGCTTTTAGGGTTTTGCTCACTTTCTCCCGAGTACTCTGACACTGCATCGGATTTTCCATTTTCTTCGCGCAAGATCCTGAACAAAACCGCTGCTTTTCCCAGGTTTTCTCTTTTGCATAGCTGTGGCCTTGAATTACCCCGTCCTTGTTCAGCTTCATCCACGGCCTGAAAGTGGTTCCGCAGCACACACATATCTTTTTTGCTGAAAAGATGCGATCCGACCTCCAAGGCCGCAGCTTTTGTCCATCCGTCTTCGGTGAAAAAGGGGTGATTGGGGGTGCATCTGATTGTTGTTCCATTACTGAGTTCCAGTTCTATTATCCACCTTGAGTTACGCGCTGAAGTAGCTTCTATCTTCCCCGTACCTAAAGCTGTGTGAACCGTTTGCCCTACTCCCAACTCTTCTATTGGTACATCACCGCTGGGGGTCGATACTATTGTTCCGGCTGGAAAACACTCATCTACGAATATCGCGTCAAATGGCGTGAACTCACCGGACCTCTTATAGCACGAGTCAATCATGCCATAGATAATGCCCTTGTGAACATCTCGCTTGCCTAGGCCAGCAGCATTGATTCCGATATCTG
>CAZISU010000175.1:0-8881 GCA_964541935.1 uncultured Planctomycetaceae bacterium
CAAAGACCTTGCCGCAATGGCAAAAGGCGAGGGTGTCTCAGGCTGGCATTCGATGCGTAAGGAGCAGTTGGTTAAAGCACTTCTTAAGCTTGCCAAAGAAGAGGCCCAGGCGAACAAGAGTTCCGGCAAGAATGGCAGTAAGCGTAGAATGCCCCCCTCGAATGGCAAGGCAAGCGGCCCATCGAACGGGGCGTCCAAGACTCGCGATGCCGATGGTCGCTTCAAGTCGAGCCATTCGACGACTTCGGAGTCGAATAAAAAGCGACTCGAGCTGATCCGAGAAAAACTGGCCGCGGCCAAGAATCTTGCCCATAAAGAGGAAAAGGAATGTCTGGACGCCCAAACTGACCGTCTGGTTTTGATGGTCCGCGACCCGTTTTGGCTGCACGCCTATTGGGAATTGACACCGCGGATCATTCAGCGCGCAAAGGTCGCCTTGGGACGCCATTGGCACGAAGCCCAGCCTGTCTTGCGGTTGCTCGAGATCGCAAAAGACGACTCGGAAATGGCTGTGAAGCACCCCGTGCGAGATATTGTGGTACATGGCGGCGTTAACAACTGGTACGTCGATGTGACCGATCCGCCCAAATCCTTCCAGATGGAGATCGGTTATCGCGCCAGCGACGGTCGCTTCCTCTGCCTGGCGCGTAGCAACGTTGTCTCGACCGCGCCGACCAAGAAACCAAACGGGCAGCCGGTCGACGGTAATTGGCAGGGCGTGGCTGAAGATTATGACAGAATCTACGCCATGAGCGGAGGATATGACGATAACAACGGCGATTCCGATCTGAAACACGTTTTCGAAAAACACTTGCATCGCCCCATGGGCCCCACCATGTTTACGCAGTTTGGCATGGGAGCACAAAACGCCGGACACTCTCGCGACAACTTCTCTTTTGAGGTCGATGCCGAGGTGGTCGTTTTCGGGGTTGCCGATCCCGGTTCACAGATCACGCTCAAGGGTGAGCCCATTCAGACCAAGGATGACGGCACTTTCACCATCCGTTTCCCGCTGGACGACCGCCGCCAGGTATTCCCGGTCGTGGCCAACAGCAGCGACGGCATGGAGCAACGCACCATCATCTTGGCCGTTGAGCGGAACACGAAGGTCTTGTCGCCGGTAATTCGCGAGCCGGCCCAATAACGATTCATTTCTCGTGGGTTGCGCCCGCGACGCCCCCGATATTTCGTGGTGCGTTGCGGCATACCTACGGGGGGGGCTGTGAGCGGCTGCTACTTCATTGCAATTGAACTTGTGGGTGGCTGGTGGATACCCCCCCTATTTAAGTTCCATGCGGCTTCCGTTAGACTGTCGCATTGTTTCGATTTCCGTGAATCGTCAGCTTGGTATCCGTGCGAAGCCGCACGCGGCTGGCAGCCTCCAGCGAGAGATTGCATGTCAAAGGACATTTCCCATATTCTGGCCGGCTGGCAGTACGATCCCGCCAACGCTACAGTTCGGATTGTCGACGGCGACGACGGCCGCGACAAGATCCAACTTCGGGTTGACCTGGGCGTTTTGCAGATGGAACTCGATGGCCGACCCGACGGCAAGCAGCCCGAGGGGTATACATCCTGGCTAGAATACTATGAAGCTCAGCAAAAGGAATTCGACTCGGCCCACCCCGATTCGGCTTCCTACGAGCTTGGCGGCGAGGATTGCCAGCGACTCTGGCAGGAGTCGGTCCAGTATTATCACCGCTATCTAAGTTTCTGGCACCTGAAGCTCTTCGCACTTTGCGAGCGGGATACGAGCCGCAATTTGCGTCTATTTGCGTTTATCCGCAAACATGTGGAAGATCGACAAAGCATATTGCAATTCGACCAGTGGCGTCCCTATGTGATCTTGATGCGTACTCGCGCAACGGCCGTTCCTTTGCTCGAAAAGGATAACCACGTCGAGGCTCTGGATATGATCGACGCGGCCATCGAAGGCATAGAAGATTTTCTGGAGGAATACGAACAGAGCCATCGGGCGGAACAATGCGTCGAGTTGACCGAATTGCGGCGCTGGCACGAGCAGGTTATCGCCGACATGGAAAAGAATGCCGAAGAGGATGCCGAGCGGAGCCCCGATAAGGGCGAGCGCGAATCGCAAGACCAAGGGGAGCAGGGCGAGCCCTGCTCCAAAGAATCCCTGCGTCACAAGCTCGACGAGGCCATTGCCTCCGAGGAGTTCGAAGAGGCTGCCCGCCTGCGGGACGAAATTCGCCGCATCGCCGAGCTGTCTGATGGGGAATAGTTGAAGCCGTGAGACTTATTCGTAAACTCGAAGATCTTCCCGACGAACTGCGTCGCGGAGCGGTAAGCATCGGCAATTTCGACGGCGTGCATCTGGGGCACGCGCACCTTGTCGAACGACTCGTGTCGCGTGCCCATGAGCATGGCGGGCCGGCGCTAGTGTTTACGTTCGATCCACACCCGGCAACCGTGCTTCGTCCCCAGCAGATTCCGCCCTCGCTGAGTTGGACGCAACGAAAGGTCGAGTTGCTCGGGCATCTGGGGGTCGATATGGTGATTGCTTTTGCAGCCGATATTGAATTGCTCAAACTATCGCCGCACGATTTCTTCGAGCGCATCATCCTTCGCCATCTCGGCTCGCGTGCGATTGTGGAAGGCCCCAATTTCTTTTTCGGCCACCGCCGCCAGGGCGACGTTAAGCTCCTGGGCGAACTGTGCATTCAGCATGGGCTGGTGCTCGACATTGTCGATCCGGTGAACGTCGATGGCGACATCGTCTCCAGTTCGCGGATCAGAGAGATGGTTGCACGAGGGGAAATCGACCGGGTGAACCGGTTGCTAACCGAGCCGTATCGCATTCGTGGTAGCGTTGTTCACGGTAAAGGCCGCGGCGCCAAGTTGGGTTTTCCCACGGTCAACTTGCAGGAGATCGAAGCCTTGTTGCCGGGCCATGGAGTATACGCCTGCCGCGCGTGGGTAGCCGGTCGGGCCTGGCCGGCGGCCGTGAATATCGGTCCAAATTGCACTTTCGACGAGGATGCCATTAAAGTCGAAGCACATTTGATCGGCGCCGACGAGGATTTTTACGATACCCAGGTGGAAATTGAATTTTTCGCACGCCTGCGCGAACCGAAAAAGTACGCTTCTGTCGATCGGCTTGTTGAGCAGGTAAAGAACGACATTCTCACCGTTAAAAAAATTGTTGAGCAGACACAATAAATTAGAATAATCCAACGAGTATTCCATAGAACCGGAAAGCCTTCATGACAGAGTCACCAAATTCAATCGATTCCAATTCCAAAATCGACTGGTCGGAATTCGAGCAGTACGTCGAGCGACATAATCGTTTTTTGCTAACTACGCATATTCGTCCCGATTGCGACGCGCTGGGCAGCACGCTGGCCATGGCGACCGTGTTGGAGCGTCTGGGCAAGGAAGTGGAAATCGTACTTGGCTACGACGTGCCGCCCAACCTGCATTGGATCGATCCGCAAAGTCGCATCCGCAATCTGAACGAATTTTCGGAAGAACAACTCGACTCGTTCGACGCTATGGTGGTGCTAGACACATCGGCCTGGGCGCAGCTTAGCCATATTGCGGACTTCATCCGTAGCACCAAGGCCCAGAAGATCGTGATCGACCACCACCGCAGCGGTGACGACATCGGCGCCAGGGTTTTCAAGGAGCCGTCGTCGGAGGCCACCGGACGGATTGTGGCCGAGGCCGCCGAACACCTGGACGTGGCGCTTACGCCCCTGATGGCCACCCAGCTTTTCGCAGCGCTGGTGACCGATACCGGCTGGTTGCATTTCTCCTCGACCAATAGCGATTCATATCGTCTGGCGGCCAAACTGGTCGACGCCGGAGCCGTGCCCGAGCAGGTTTACGCCGAACTCAACGAGAAAGAGACGCTGGGGCGTCTAGTCCTCATCGGTATCGTGCTCTCGCGTGTCGAAACCGATCTCGACGGCCAGTTGATCCACACGTTTATCGAGCAGAAGGATTTCGTAGCGGCCGCAGCCCTGCCCACCGATAGCGAGGATGTGATCAACATGACGCTGGCCGTTAAGGGGACGCAGGTAGCGATTATTTTCGTTGAGCAGCCCGGAGACGACTGTAACGGCAACGGCGGCATCAAGATCAGCTTCCGCAGCCGTTGTCATGTGGATTGCTCGAAGTTGGCCGAACAGTTCGGCGGAGGGGGTCACAGGGCAGCCGCCGGGGCGTTGGTCCGCGAGCCGCTGGATATCGTTCGAAAGCGTGTCCTTGACGCCACGCGCGCCGCCATGCGATAATAGAACCCCCCGCTAAAGAATCCCCAATAAGAATATTACGAGGTTTGAAGGTTTAGCACCCATGAAGAATGACAGCCCCACGGCTTCGGACAAAAAAGTCTCCCCCCCCGACCAGAAACCCGTCTGTTGCTGCTGTAGTGCCGGCGGCGGGAACAATGACTGCGAACCGCGACGCGGCTTTATCGCCATTGTGCTCGGATTGGTCGCGCTGGCCACGCCGTTGCTGGTGGGTTTGCTCACGTTTCTCAATCCCATGCGTCAGAAGGGCCAGGCGGGACGTTTCTTCCGCATCGCAACGCTCGACGCCTTGCCCGAGGACGGAACACCGCGGAAGTTCCCCGTCATCACCGATCGAAAAGACGCCTGGACGTTGTTTCCCAACGAGCCCATCGGGTCGCTCTTTCTCAGCCGCGTGGGCTCGAAAAGCGACAAGCCCGAAGATATTCAGGCCTTGTGCGTAATTTGCCCGCATGCCGGTTGTTTCATCGGCTTCGACGAAAAAAACAGCCAGTTCCTCTGCCCTTGCCATACGGCCTACTTCGACATTTCCGGCAAGCGGACGGAAGAAAAATCGCAAAGCCCCCGCGATATGGACAAGCTCGAAGAAGTCGAGATTCGCAACGGCAACGAGATTTGGGTCAAATTCCAAGACTACCGCACGGGCAGTTCTGCAAAAGTCGCCAAGACTTGATCGGGCCCTCGCTTCTTTAGTAATTGAAACAACCGCACAGAAACACTCCTCGCAAAAGCCGAAGAAATATGAACGCCTTTTTGAATTGGATACAGCCCGTTACCGATCTTGCCACCGATTGGATCGACACCCGCACCGGACTCTGCAAGGCGGTTAAGGATTGCGGTCGCATTATGACACCCGGCCAGCCGTGCATTTGCCGCGCCTTGCCCACCACGATTTTCTTCGCCTTCATCGTGCAAGCCATCACCGGCCTGTTCATGCTGATGCAATACAGCACGGGCGCTCAGAGTGCTTGGGAGAGCGTTTATTTCCTGCAATACGAGGTGCAAGGCGGCTGGCTGCTGCGAGCCGTGCATCACTATAGCGGTCAGATGATCCTGGTGCTGGTCGCTATCTATGTAGTTGGCATGATTATCCGCGGCACCTATCGCGCTCCACGCGAGTTCGTGTTTTGGGGCGGCGTTTTCATGGGCCTGGTCACACTTTGCCTGTTGCTGACCGGCGACCTGTTGGCCTGGGACCAGAACAGCCTTTCCTGCACGCAGGTGCGGACGAACTTCCTGGAGCTTTTGCCCTTTGTCGGGTCGCACTGTTTGAAATTGGCCGTGGGTGGCCCCGGGTTTGGACACCTTGCCCTCTCGCGGTTCCTGGTGCTGCACGCCGTTGTGCTGTCGGCCGCGTTTGGCGGGCTGCTGGTGTTGCAAGCATGGTTTCTGCACCGCGCTCGCAAGGTCGAACTGGAAACCGCCAAGAGCTGCACACCGCTTTGGCCCAACCAGGCTGTTTTGAATGTGGCCGGTTGCCTGATCGTGTTGGCGGTTATTCTTCTCTTGTCGGTTTCGCATGGGACCGAGGGTGTCACGCTCGGCGCGCCGGCCGATACCTCGGCCTCCTTCGACGCCGCTCGGCCGGAATGGGCCTTCCTGGGGCTCTACGGTTTTGCGGACCTCTTCCCCGCCGAACTGAAGATTCTGCCCATCTTCGTGATACCGGGCGCTCTGGTCTTGATCTTCCTGCTCATGCCGTTTGTGGGCCAGTTCAAGTTGGGACACGCCTTCAATATTTTCTTCGTGCTCTTGCTGCTGGGCGGCAACGCCGTGCTTTCCTTCCAGATTTTGAGCCACGATAAGCACAACGAAAACCATCAGGTGGCCCTGCGTGAGGCCGAAGAGACGGCCGCACGCGTGAAAGTGCTCGCCAAGGGCGCGGGTGGGATTCCCGTCGGCGGTGCGCTGACCCTCTTGCGCGAAGATCTCAAAACCCGGGGCCCCATCATCTTCAAACAGCACTGTGCCAGTTGCCACGACTGCCTCGACCCCCAGGGCAACGGTGTCAAATCCGAAAAGGCCTCGGCCCCGAACCTCTACGGCTACGCCACGCGAGAGTGGGTTGCCGGCTGGTTGCATCCTGAAAAAATCACCTCCGACGCCTACCTGGGCGGAACCAAGCTCAAACGCGGAAAAATGGCCCAGGCAATCGAAGAAGCCTTCGAGGATCTCGACGACGACGAAATCGAAGAAACACACGAAGAAATGATGACGGCCGCCATCGCGCTTTCGGCCCAGGCCAAACTCCCCTCGCAAGTCAAGCTCGACGCCAAAGACGCCGAACTAATCGAGGAAGGCAACGAGGCGATTGTCGACTATCTCGGTTGTGTCGATTGCCACAAGTTCGGCGACAAAGGTCGACTGGGCGACGGCCCCGATCTGACCGGCTACGCTTCGCGAGAATGGACGATCGGCATTATCGAGAACCCGGCCCACAAGCGTTTCTACGGCAAGGATAACGATCGCATGCCCGCCTACGCCGAGACCGCCGAAGAGGCCGCGAACCTGCTCTCGAACCGCGACATCGCAATCCTGGCCGATTGGCTTCGTGGCGATTGGTTCGAACCGGCTACTGATGACGACGCAGAAGATTTTGACGTGGCCGATGACGCTGACGATAATGACGACGCTGGGGACGAGAAGAAGTCTGTCGAAAAGGCTAAACCGGCTGCCAAGCCGGAGCCTAAGCCGGCCGCTAAACCTGCTGCCGAGCCGGCCAAAAAGCCGGAAGCCAAGCCCGCTCCCAAACCGGAACCAAAACCGGCCCCGGCAAAACAGCCCGAGCCCGCTAAGAAGATAGAGCCCGCAAAGAAGTCAGAACAAGCAAAGAAGCCCGAACCCGCGAAAAAATCGTAGGGTGTGTGCTTGCACGCACCGAGGCCCACACTATTGCAGGCCAGTTAGAAGCGAAGCGTGACAAATCCAATCTCCACCGCCGAAACGGCCACGAGCCTGGTAACCAGCCCGCTAGGCACCCTAGCCATACTTACCGGCGTGGCCGCATTCTTCTTCATGCTGGAAAAGCGAACCGCTTGGAAGCTGTTCGAATTTTTCCCGCCGCTGCTGTTCATATACGCCTTGCCAGTCGTGCTTTCCAACGTGTCGCTGCCATACTACGAGCTGCCTGTCATCACAAACGATAGCCATTTTGTGGTCTACCAGTGGATGAGAAGCACTGTGCTGCCCATGTTCCTTCTGCTGATGCTCTTGGATGTCGACGTGGTCGCGGCGGTGCGGGTAATGGGCCGTGGCGTGGTGGTGATGTTTTGTGGCACGGCCGGAATAGTTTTCGGAGCGCCGATCGCTTACATGCTGGTAAAAAACCACCTTTCTCCCGATGCTTGGAAGGCCTTCGGCACGCTGGCCGGAAGTTGGATCGGCGGCACCGGCAACATGGCGGCCGTCAGCGACGCGTTGGATACCTCGCCGGCCGATTTCGGACTGGCCGTTGTGGCCGACAATGCGGTCTACATCGTCTGGCTGCCGCTGCTGCTGACGTCGAAAAAACTGGCCCCCTGGTTCAATCGTGTGGTGGGCGTCAATCCCAAACGCATCGAGATGCTCGAACAGTCGGCGGCCGATCTAACGCTAGACAAGGGCAAACTGGATATGCGCCACGTTTTGTATCTTCTGTTTCTGGGGTTCGCTTGCACGTGGGCGTCGTCGTCGCTGGCGTCGGTTTTGCCACGCATAGAGCCCATTGTAAGCGAGAAGACGTGGAGTATTCTTTTGATCACCATCATGGGTATCGGCCTTTCCATGACGCCGGCCAAACGCATACCCGGCAGCCACCAAATCGCCGTGGCCCTGGTGTTTATCTACGTTGCAATGATGGGCGCCAAGGCCGACATTGCCGGCGCGGCCGGGCAGGCACCCTGGTTCGTACTGGGTGCGTTCATCTGGATTGCGATCCACGGCCTGTGTTGCCTAGTGGGCGCGTGGGTTTTGAAGGTCGACATCCATTGCATGGCCATAGCCAGCGCGGCCAACATCGGCGGCATTGCCAGCGCGCCGATCGTAGCAGCCTATCACAACGACAAACTGGTGCCGGTCAGTATCCTCATGGCCCTGATCGGCTACGCCGTTGGCAATTTCGCCGCATTGCTCGCGGCAGCCCTTTGCCGCATGGTGTAGGCCAGGTTATAACCCGGCGTCGGACTCTCGGCGGCTGCTAAACTTCCCCACCGGCGGCGTCGAACACGCGCACCTCTTCCCACCCATCGCGAGTCTTATCAATAAACTCGTTGTGCATATCGGCCGTCTGGTAGACGTCGTGTGATCCTCGATCCTTGAACACCACCAGCAACGCCACATCGAAGCGGTCGTCGTTTACCGGGCGGTTCAGATCGGCCACACGGCGGCCGGCGAAGTAGTATTCGATGCCCGGGTGGTCGGCCAGATATTTGTCGCACTGGGTAATGAAATGCTCGATTGCCAGCTCCGACTTATCTTTCAGAGCGAAATACACGCTGTGAACCAGCGTTGTTGGTGAGCCTTTGGCGGTCATTTTCCGTTTTCCTTATTCTTGTCCAAAGCGGCTATGCGTCGGTCGATCCAATCGCCCACGATCTGGCGGGCGGTTTTCGTGCTGCCCGTCGGACGCT
>CAZISU010000176.1:0-5781 GCA_964541935.1 uncultured Planctomycetaceae bacterium
CGGCGCAGGTTCGCACCGAAGTCGAAGTGCAGGCAACTCGGTTCCTGCCAGTCGCGTAACCGCAACCCATGCCGCTGGAAAAGATCTCCCAAGGGAGTCTTGCCCGCTCCGGTCGGGCCTAGCAGCAGCACTGCCCGCGGGCGTTTTTTAGCGTTTTGGTTTTTGGACATTTTTTGAAGTGTCAGGAGTGAGACTTGGACATTCGTACTTTTACATTCTAAATTCTTTCCTCATTCTGATTTCGACATTCTAAATTTCTACCCTCTGTCTTCTCACGCAATCCTCACCCTTGCCACCCCCTCGATTTCTTCCACCGTAAGTTCCCCGTGATCTTCCAACCACTCCACCCTCGCGCCGACGTCGGTAAGCGCCAACAGCGCGAAGAACCCCTTGGCCTGGGTGTATACACGCCGACCGATTTCGCACAACGTGAGCGGCCCTTCGGCTTTATCGACGACGTTCAAGACCCGCCCGAAACGGCGCTGCTGCGAGCGGCGGATATCGTCGATGCGGCTGTAAAAGTCCTCCATCACCGGCTCGTGTCCGCCGGCCGCCAGGGCGATGTCTGGCACGGCGGCAATTTTGTCCAGCGACGCCAGGTAATGCCGCAGACCGGTAAACGGCGCCACGCTTTCGGGCCACTGTTGCGGAATTGTACGCGGCAGAACGTGATCGCCGCAGAGCAGAATGTCGTCGATCACAATGCACATGTGTCCCGGCGAATGGCCGGGCGTGTGTATGAATCGCAGCCCGTCGAGCACCATCTCGTCGGCCAGTTCAATGGCGCAGCCGAACATTTTCATGCCCGATAATTCGCCCAGCGATTTTCCCGCCGCCTCGCCTCGTCCATGGTCGCTGTCACTGCCATGGCCGTCGTCACTGGTCGTTCCGCGCGTTTGCCCGGAGTGCTGCAAGAGCGCATGGCGTTCTTGCGCGTCGAGTCCGGCCCTTATCAAAAAGCGGTCGAGGCTGTCGCTGGCACCCAGGGCCCAACGGTCGTGCCAGACGACGGCCTCGCTGTCTAATGGATGTACGGCCACTTCGATGTTTTTGCCCAACAGATTGCTGAAGTCGGCCAGCCCGCCGAAGTGGTCGAGGTGTCCATGCGTCAAAATGATGCGGCGGATGTCTTGCGACGCGATCGGCACGTCGAACGCGGCTTGCAATTGCCCGATACCGTCGAGAATTTCCCGCGTGCAGTTGCCTTGCCCACTGCCCACGTCGACCAACGTGGGCGGACCGGCCCCCAGAACCAAAAACACTCGAGCGGTCAGGTGCGGAAAAACCCGGCAGCCGATTCGATAGACTTGGACTCCGGAGGAAGAAACGAATCGAGCAACTGGCGGCAGACGGGTCATGGGGTAGAGAATTAGAGGGTAGAGGACAGATGACAGGAATTTAGAATGTCGAAATCAGAATGAGGAAAGAATTAAGAATGTAAAAGTACGAATGTCCAATGGTCAAGCCTCACGTCTGAAACCTGAAACCTCACACCCCCTTGTCCGGCTTAATAGGCGCGGCTTCCAGGTTGCCTTCTCGGAAGGCGGCCGCCATGGCCAGGGGCACTTCGGCCTCGGCCAATACGACCTTGGCCCGGTTACGCGCTACTTCCGCTTTCATCTCTTGTCCACGGGCGTTGGCCATGGCGCGGCGTTCTTCGGCTTTGGCCTGGGCCACGCGCGTGTCGGCTTCGGCCTGGTCGGCTTGCAGCCGCGCGCCGATGTTCTGGCCCACGTCGATGTCGGCGATGTCGATGGAAACAATTTCGAATGCCGTTTGCGCGTCTAGTCCGCGGTCGAGCACGGCGCGGGAAACCATGTCGGGGTTCTCCATCACCTCCAGATGCGTTTTGGCCGAACCGATCGAAGTAATGATGCCTTCGCCCACCCGCGCGATGATGGTTTCTTCCGTTGCCCCGCCGATCAGACGTTCGAGGTTCGTGCGAACCGTAACCCGTGCGCGAACCTTCAACTCCACGCCGTTTTTGGCGATGGCGCTGAGCGTTGTTTTATGGGTTCTCTGTGGGTTGGGGCAATCGATGACCTTGGGATACACGCTCGTTTGCACGGCCTCGAGCACATCGCGTCCGGCCAGGTCGATGGCCGCAGCCTTGTCGAAATCCAAATCTATGTCGGCCCGATGCGCCGCGATAATAGCCCGGATCACGTTGGGCAAATTGCCACCTGCCAGATAATGGGCTTCCAGACGCTGCGTGGTAATGTCTATCGTTTCCTCGTCGCTGATGCCGGCTTGGATGGCCATGATCTTGGCCTGCACGATCATCCGCGCGTCGACCTGGCGGAAGGTCATGCCCACCAGACTCATCAGACTGACGTTGGCCCGCGACATATAGGCCTGAAACCAGAGCTTGCCATAGACCAAAATAATCATCCCAAACACGGCCGCCGCGATCAGCGCGATCAGCCCCGCCACGATCACGGTAAAGGTTGTGTTACCGTCATCCTGGGCAAGTAGAATTTGCAATCCGTCGAGCATGGCTAACTCCTTGATTGTGCCTTGTAGGGCGCGTCCGCGACGCACCACATTTCACATCTATCCTGTCAATCCCGTGAATCCTGTCCAAAAAACTCCGCGCACTCCCATCCGCTCACCCGATAGCTTAGCGAATTCGCCAAGATGCGAATAGCTCGGTAGAGGATTTACGGTGATTTCTTACTCCCGCGGAGGAAGATAAGCTGTTTTCGCCAAATCCCCCTCTTTCTTGCTGCCACCACCGATAGGGGGCGGCTTGACATTGCCAAACAGGTTGGTGATGTTCTACCTTGCGCCCTACCCCTCATATGTGTGTATACATTGCTTCAATTTAACTAAGGAGTCATGGCCATGCGTCCCCTCAAGCCATTGCAAATCACCCTTCTAGCCCTGTTTGTCACAGCGGCCCTCTCGTCCGTGCTTAGCGCCGATATCTTCGAGTGGGAATGGATCAACACCGGCGACCCCTCGCAGGGCAAGCAACAATCCACAACAGTCTGCCCCGACGGCGCCGGGCTCGATCCGCTGCCCGGCCTGGGTGCAGATAACAAGGATCTCACCCAGGGCTATCTGATGGGTTTCGATTTGACCGCCGCCAGATTCCAAGATGCCACTCTCATCGATGCCGATTTTTCTGCTTCGAACCTTAGAAATGCATATTTTTGGGGCGCCACGTTAACCAACACGGTTTTTTCGGGATCGAATCTCACTGACACCAATTTCCGCTATGCCACCCTCACCGACACGGACTTAACGGGGGCTACAATAGCCGGAGCCAACTTTGAATCCGCAACCTCAAACGGTTTTACCCAAACGCAATTTGAATCGACCGACAGTTACATCTCGGGC
Organism: uncultured Planctomycetaceae bacterium; assembly: GCA_964541935.1. Lineage (GTDB taxonomy): Bacteria > Planctomycetota > Planctomycetia > Pirellulales > Thermoguttaceae > JAFGTN01. The sequence goes on from CAZISU010000176.1 coordinate 3,343, forward strand.
GAACTGACCGGGGTCAATCTGAGCAAGAACGATCTAACGGCATGGAACTTTGCATCCAAGAATCTCACGGACACCGATTTCTACAATTCCACACTCAGCGATGCGGACTTTGCGAACGCGACAATTGCCGGGGCCGACTTCGAATCAACCACGGACAGCGGTTTTACCAGAGCCCAATTCGAATCGACCGCCAGTTACGCTTCCGGTGAACTGTCCAGGTTGGGCTTATCCGGCAATAACCTGAGTGGCTGGCGCTTTGCGGGAAAAGATCTCAGCGATGCGAGTTTCCTCGAATCCACGCTCGTTGGCGCCGACTTTTCTGGAGCCGTAATTGCCCAGGCCGATTTCTCTAGGACGACATTCGGCGGCTTCAACCGGACGCAATTCGAATCAACGGCCAGTTACGCCACCGGTAACCTGGCGAGAATTCAACTCATGGAAAACGATCTGACTGGTTGGAATTTCGCGGGCAAGGATCTCACCGGCACCGTGTTTTTTGGCAGTATGCTCGCTGGGGCCGATTTTACGGGGGCCACGATCGCCGAAGCCGTATTTCACGAAGCGACTGCTCGCGGTTTCACTCGAACTCAATTCGAATCGACCGCCAGTTATGTGTCCGACGATCTGAGCGGTGTAATGCTTGGCGGCAATAGCCTCGACGGCTGGAATTTCGCCGCAAAAGATCTTAGCGACGCCAATATGGACTACTCCACACTCACGGGAGCCGATTTTTCGGACGCAGTGCTTCACGGTGCCAATTTTCAAAACGCCGTCATATCCAGGGCAAACTTCAGCGGGGCCACCGGTTTCACCCGTTCGCAATTCGAGTCGACCCTTAGCTGTCAAACCGGAGAACTCTCCGGCATCGGGCTGGCCGGCCTGGATCTCTCCGGCTGGAACTTTTATAACGTGTCTCCCACTACAGGCATGAACCTTACGGCCGCTAATCTGGCCGAGTCGAACCTTATCGGCGCAAATTTTGCTAGAGCCACGCTCGCCGGTGCCGATCTGACCGGGGCTACCATCGTCGGGGCTTGTTTCGGTGACACGACCGGACGCGGATTTACGCGGGCACAATTCGAATCGACAGCCAGTTATACCTCCGGCGATTTGACTGGGGTCGTCTTGCCAGAAAACGACCTTGCCGGCTGGAACTTCGCCGGGAAGAACCTTGCACAAGCCAATTTTTATGAGTCAACGCTCGACGTGGCCGATTTTTCGGGTGCGAACTTGACTAACGTTCGATTTGAGGGCTCCACTATCGCCGGCGCCAACTTCAATTCGGCACTGAACTTCAACAAATCACAATTCGAGTCGACCCGCAGCTATCAAACCGGCGAACTCTCTGGCATCGGCCTGGCCGGTCTGAATCTCTCCGGCTGGAGCTTTTTCAACGGACCCCCCACTTTAGGCATGAACCTTAGCGGTGCGAATCTGGCTGAATCAAACCTGATCGACGCCAATTTTGCTAGAGCCACGCTCGCTGGCGCCGATCTGACCGGGGCCTCCATCGTCAGGGCCTGTTTCGGCGACACGACCGAACGTGGATTTACGCGGTCACAATTCGAATCGACAGCCAGTTATACCTCCGGCGATTTGACGGGAGTCGGCTTGCAAGAAAACGACCTTGTTGGCTGGAACTTCGCCGGGAAGAACATTGAGCATGCCGATTTTTGGATGTCGATGCTCGACGGGGCTGATTTTTCGGGTGCGAATCTTGAAAACGCCTATTTTCAGAATGCCACTATCGCCGGCGCCAACTTCAATTCGGCACTGAACTTCAACAAATCACAATTCGAGTCGACCCGCAGCTATCAAACCGGCGAACTCTCTGGCATCGGCCTGGCCGGTCTGAATCTCTCCGGCTGGGTTTTCAGTTACGGATCTCCCACCTTCGGTATGAACCTTAGCGGCGCGAATCTGGCCGGATCTAACCTGACGGGCGCCGATTTTTATAGAGCCATGCTCACCGGCGCCGATCTTACCGGGGCCTCCATCGTCGGGGCCCGGTTCGGAGACACTACCAGACACGGATTTACGCGGTCACAATTCGAATCGACAGCCAGTTATACTACCGGCAATTTGACGGGGGTCGGTTTGCAAGAAAACGACCTTACCGGCTGGAACTTCGCCGGGAAGAACCTTGCACAAGCCTATTTCTGGGAGTCAACGCTCGACGGGGCCGATTTTTCGGGCGCGAATCTTGAAAACACCAATTTTCAGGACGCCACTATCGCCGGAACCGATTTCAGTGGGGCACTTAGCTTCCAACGCGGGCAATTCGAGTCGACCCGCAGCTATCAAGCCGGCGAACTCTCCGGCATCGGGCTGGCCGGCCTGGATCTACGCGGCTGGAGCTTTTTCAACGGATCCCCCTTTTTAGGCATGAACCTTAGCGGCGCGAATTTGGCCGGATCGAACCTGACCGGCGCCAATTTC
>CAZISU010000176.1:5881-8865 GCA_964541935.1 uncultured Planctomycetaceae bacterium
CATGAACCTTAGCGGCGCGAATTTGGCCGGATCGAACCTGACCGGCGCCAATTTCAGCGGAGCCAGGCTCGCCGACGCCGATCTGACCGCAAGCACCATCGCGGGAACTAATTTCGATGGCACGACCGGCCGAGGATTCACTCAGGCACAATTCGAGTCGACCGCCAGCTTCACCACCGGTAATCTAGCTGGGATCTACTTGAGCGAAAACAACCTTACCGGCTGGAACTTCGCCGGGAAGAACCTTGCACAAGCCTCTTTCTGGGAGTCAATGCTCGGTGGTGCCGATTTCTCGGGCGCTGATTTGAATAACGCTCACTTCGATCAAGCCATGCTCGCGGAAGCCAAACTTTGTGGCGCGAATCTGCGAAATGCCGCGTTCTACTCTGCCGACCTCAATGCCGCGAACCTTACCGCCGCCGATTTCACCGGCGCATCGCTAGGCGGCGCCAGCCTGGCCGGCGCCGACGCCCGTGGAGCAGTCAACATGCCGTACCTCGATGCCGCCAATCTCATGAACTTCGTGCGCCCCGACGGTAGCGTGGATGGCTTGAATATCCCACTGGGTGGAAGCTTCCGCGTTTGGGATTATGATGGACCGCTGGGCATCACCGTGGGCGGGTCCGAAGGATTCTCCATCGACGCGATGGGCACACTCATCGTCGGCCTGGAAGACGCCGCCTGGGGCTCGACAATTTCGTTCGACGCAGGCATCGACGTCAGCGTCGCCGGTACGCTAGAAATTGAACTCCGCGACGGCTTCCTGCCCTCGCCTGGCGACCAGTGGCAACTGTTCGACTTTACCGACGTTACACCCAGCGGCGATTTCGACGCGTATGTATTGCCGGAAATTGAGGGCAGCGGATGGAACACCTCGCGGCTGATGAGCGACGGGCTGTTGAGTCTCATCGAGCTTATCCGCGGCGACGCCAACATCGATGGCATAGTCGACGACGACGACGCCACCATTCTGGCCGACAACTGGCTAACTACTTCCGGCGCGGACTGGACCGACGGTGATTTCAATGGCGACGGGCGGGTAGACGAGATCGATGCCACGCTCCTGGCAGCAAACTGGCAGCCGGCGGACGATCCATCGGCCACAGTACCCGAGCCGGGCGGGGTTGTTTTGCTGATTATGGGCGTTTTGGCTTGCTTTATGTTGAAAATCCCGCGAAACCGCCGCGAAATTCGCTGAAATGGCGTTTTTCAGCCTATTACACAACACCCGCTCATTATCCGTATAATCGTCATTTTCTTACCACTGCAGGTGGGTGAGTTATTGACGGCATAGCGAGGGGTTTGTAGAATATCTACCCTAAGGGCAATCTTTCTACGCTAGGTGAAGACCCGTATTGCGTGGGGGTCAGCACTAGTAGTAACAACGGAGCTAGGAATCATGAGCTGTCGTCATCGGGTAAATATAATCACCTTCGTCGCACTGTTAATCGCAGCTACTCTGACATCGTCGCTTAGCGCCAATATCTACGAGTGGGAATGGATTGATGAGAACGATCATGAGTTAGGCAAGCAGGCTTCGGCAATACCTTGCCCGCACGGCATCGGTATCGATCCGGAGCCCGAGATGAACGCCAACTCCATGAATCTTACCAAAGCGTATTTGATGAGTTACACGCTCAACGACTCTTTTTTCAATGCTGCGACACTCAACGAAGCGGATTTCTCGGGCTCTGTGCTGACCAACACGACTTTCGAAATGGCCGCCCTCAGCGACGCGGTCTTTTCCGGGTCTGTTCTTGCAGGCACCAATTTTAGATCGGCCACGCTCACCAACACGAACTTCACCGGCGCCATTATGACCGGCGCCGATTTCAATTCCGTCGCGCTGGTCAATACAAACTTCACCGACGCCTATCTGAGTGGCGCCGATTTCAATTCCGCCACGTTCGAGAATGCCATCTTCACCGGCGCCACTATCACCGCCGCCAACTTCGGCTCGACGGTAGAAAACGGGTTCACCCAGGAACATCTAGCGTCGACGAGCAGCTACGCCAGCCGCAACCTGATGGGAATCAACCTGAGTAACAATTTGATGATCGGCTGGAATTTCGAAGCCCAGAACCTCAATACGGCGGATTTGACCAACGCGAACCTGCGCCATGCATCTTTGCATGGCGCCAGGCTTGACGCCGCGGTGTTTACCGGCGCCACCATTGTGGGCGCCGACCTGGGCTCGACGACCGCATACGGCTTCACTAAAGAACAATTGTACTTGACGATCAGCTATAGCAAGAGTGAATTCAAAAATCTACGGGCAATAAACCTCAGCGACAACGATCTGAGTGTATGGGATCTCGGCGGTCTGAAATTAGTAGATGCCGCGTTCGACTCGTCCACACTCACCAACACAAACTTGCAAGACTCGAACCTGCGCAGAGCATCTTTCCAAAATGCCACGCTTGAGAATGCGGACTTATCCGACGCAATTCTCGTCAACGCCAACTTCGAAAACGCCACGCTCACCTCCGCAACTTTCAAGGACACCATAATCGCCGGCGCCGACTTCAGCGGCACGGTAATAAACGGCTTCACTTCCGCTCAATTCGAAGATACGCTTAGCTACGAAAAAGGCGAACTGATGCGTGTGGTTCTGGCAAACAATGACCTTACCGACTGGAATTTCGACGACAAAAAAATGCCCGATGCGGAGTTCGACTCGGCCGATTTAACCGGGGCAAGCATGGTGGGCACGAAACTCTGCCGGGCGTCTTTCAAAAACGCTACGCTCGACCATACCGACTTTACCGGCGCAAAACTCACCGATGCGTCCTTTGCGAACACCGCACCAATCACCGACTCGTTTGATGGCGCCATGTTTACGGACGCCACGATTGACGGTGCCGACTTTTCCGCGGCAACCGCTTCCGGCTTCTCTTATACGCAATTCGAATCGACGGGCAGCTACCAAAACGGAGAGATTATCGGCGTCAACCTGAGTAACAACACCTTGGCCGAGTGGGATT
>CAZISU010000177.1:0-8823 GCA_964541935.1 uncultured Planctomycetaceae bacterium
GCGGCGTCTGGCCGTGGTGCGGCCGTTTGGGCTGGATACACCGCTGGAGGTTTCCGAACTCTTGCCGCCGCAGTCGGAATATCCACAGCTTACGGACGAGCACCTGTCGCACTACGAAGCGGCGCTGGATGCCTTCCTGGCCCGCCGCTGGCCCGACGCCCTTCGCCTTCTGCACCGCCTGCCGACCGACGATCTGGTGACGGATTTTCTCACGGTCTACATAGCCCGCCACAACCGCACGCCGCCCGACGGGTGGGACGGGGTGATTGGGTTGGAGAATAAGTGACGGCAAGTACGCACCGTTATTGCGTTTTGGTGTGCCCGGGCATATTTGCCCATATTTCGCGATAGGCAGAATTGAACTCATTTTCTTTCGCTTTGCAAAAAAGTATTTTGACGTGCGAAAAACTCTTGACTATACCCGTCCGGTTAACCTATGATGCGAGAGATTTGAAGTTTTGCGTTCCAATTGTAATTCGCTTCAGACGGTTCGGGGGTAATAAAGTTACTCGCCGGGCGACTGGTTGCGAGCATGAGCTACCGGAAGGAGGCGTGTCATGCGTGCAAGTTATCGGGCGCAAAGGAGAGGCTTTGGCAGAGGTTTTACGCTGGTAGAACTGCTGGTTGTAATTGCGATTATCGGGATCTTGATCGCGCTGTTGCTGCCAGCCGTACAGCAAGCCCGCGAGGCGGCGCGGCGGATGCGGTGTTCGAATAATCTTAAACAGTTGGCCTTGGGCGTGGCCAGTTACGAGAGTGCGTTCCAGACGCTGCCCTCGGGCAGTTTTGGCGATTGGAACGGCGACTTTTCGTTTCCCTCGGGCTGGCACGATCCGAATTCAACGTCAGTGCCGTGGGGCCATTTTGGTTGGCCGGCCCTGCTGCTGCCGTTTGTCGAACATCAGACGCTCTACGACACTTTGGATTTCTCGGTGCCGGCCTATGCCACGAGTGTACCCGAAGATTCAGCATGGGGTTCTCCCGAACGTGGCCCGGCCGGCAACACAGCCAATCGCTACGCGGCCATGCACATGCCTGGATTGTTTGCTTGCCCGTCCGCACATCGCGTTAAGCCGGACACGGAGTTCAAAGACTATGGCATCAATTATGGGCACCATACGTGCTGCCCCGAGCGGAGCCAGGAAGGCATGAACGGCGTGGCATTCATCCACAGCGCCATTAAGATATCGGAGATTACAGACGGCACGAGTTCGACCTTGCTGTTTTTGGAGTCGGCTCATTTCGGCAACCACAGTTGGGTTCCATACGACTGGGGCACCAATCAGTTTTTATGGGTACACCACGTTTCGCAAGGCTACGTGACCTGCCAGGAATATGACGGCACGCCCACTCCTCCTAACACTACGAGCTGGAATCATCGTGGCGCGCACAGCGATCATCCCAACGGATTGCAAGCCGCGTTTGTAGACGGGCACGTGGCCTGGATCAGCGACGATATCGATTTTCAGACATATCAAGACATGTTCTCACGCGAAGGGGGAGAAATCATTGACCAGGGTTTTTAGTACGAACGTAGCGTGGTTGTCTCGAATGTCAGATCTGGGTGTCGCGTTAAGTGCCGTGACGATAGCTGTTACGGTGATCGTATGCGGTTGCGGTCATGGCGGTCCCGAGGTTGCGCGGGTGAGCGGCACTGTTACCTATCAGGGCAAGCCGGTGCCGAATCTGTTCTTGAACTTCAAGCCGGAAGCGGGGCGTCCGAGTTGGGGCGTTACGGACGCCGAGGGCAAGTATTCGCTCAACTATAGCAGGAAACGCGACGGCGCGGTGGTGGGCAAGCACAAGGTTTGGGCCAAGTTTCGGCCACGCAGCCCCAGCGAAGAGATGCAGGCGACATTGCCCGACGCCTTGAAGAAGTATGGCAGCGAGCAAACGACTCCGCTCGAATTCGAGATCACGACCGACGGGCAGGTAGTGGATATTGCGCTGGAGTGAACATGGCGAACTTGTAGCGGTCAGCATTGTCCTTGGAATGCGATAATTCTCGCTGCATCTTTTGTGTTTTAGTGAGAATTTGCTTTGCGCTATTTCGTTTCGCCGTTGAGCGTGACGATTGCTCTGCGTCGTCCGCCGTGGTGTCGATGTTCCCAGAGGAAGATACCTTGCCAGGTGCCCAGGCAGAGTCGGCCGTCGCGGACGGGGATGGTTAGGGAACTATCGGTTAGTGAAGTTTTGACGTGGGCCGGCATATCGTCGGGGCCTTCGAGCGTGTGGCGGTAGGGAAAGTCTTCGGCGGCCAAAGTGTCCAGTAATCTTGCCAGGTCGATGGGCACGTCGGGGTCGGCGTTTTCGTTGATGGTCAGCGAGGCAGACGTGTGCTGCAGGAAAATATTCATTATTCCGATGCGTATTGTGTCGAGTTCGGGCAAGGCCTCGACGATCGAGCGGGTGATGGGGTGACAGCCGCGTGGGAATGGTGGTAATTGAATTTCTCGCTGAAACCAACTCATGTGCATGAACCTTGTGTTTAGATGTCTGTCATTTTTTTATGGGACTGTTAGTCGCGTGTAAGAACCATAGCGGTTCGACTTGCGTATACATGATTTGTGCATATCGGGCGCAAGGATCCCGCGATCCGCCCGGTTTGGCTATGTGGAATTGTTTTCTTTATCGTAGCAGAGGTCAAGGTAAGGGTAATCCGTCTAAAAAAACCTATTTTAGTTACGGCGAATTGCCACCGAACTCTTGACTTATCTGGCGATAGGTGAATAATGAATAGTTCGTGCATTTGCACAAACCCCCACCTGAGCGGCTGGGTGCATACCCATTAGACCCGTGCCGGCATGACGTGCTCTGCCGGGTGGCTCTCGCTCATAGTCGTCTTTACGTTCGAACGCAAGGCGATACGGTTTTTTAATTTTTTGTTTTTTTGATCGCGGACGGAGTGTTCACGAATGCGGAATGTTTTTGAGGCAATTTTGGAGTGTGGTCACGACGAGGATTTTTTCCCCGTTGCCACGGAGGAATTTCAGGGTACCGAAGCACCGGCCGGTTCACGGGCGAAGCTCGATGAACTGGCAAGACGTGTAAAGAAAGGGCAGCCGTTGTGGCACCCGGAAGATCGCGGCGATTATAGCGGCCTGACCGGAATCCTGCGATCGCGGGAGTAAATTCCCGCTGTGGCGGTAGCGTTCTCATCGGGCGCTTCTTCTTCGCGACCGCCGCCGGAAACGCTTGGGATAATTATTCCCAGTAAGGTGTTGACCAGAAATTCACACCCGCGCCCAGCAACCAGGTCCAAAGCGGCCTAGCTTTTGCATCCAAAGAAGCGAAAAAGGGGATGGTTATTACATCCCCCTTTTTGCTTTAATGGCTTGCTGACACGGCCGCGTGCGCTGAGCCAGAGTTATCTCAGCCAAGGCGGCCGTGCTCTGCCCGATACTACTTGCGTGGTTTCTTTTGGCGGTGCTTCTTTTGGAGGGGTGGGCGGCGTTTGACTTGGATGGGGCCGACTTTGGCTTCCGGTTTGCCGTCCATCACGCGGTTGATGGATTCGAAACTGAAGGTTTCGGCGTCGATGGGCGTAATGATGTTGGTGGAGGATACTTTTCGTCCGTCGCGTAAAACGCCGTTAGACTGGACCACCCAACGGTTGCCGTCCTTGGTCCAAAGCCCTTCGGTGTGGCTTCCGTCTGTGGCGAACATCCAGGAGCAGACCGTGCCGGCGATGGGATCCCAGCCGATGCGCTGAATGCCGCTGTGTGTTTCTTCGTGCGACAGTTGGATTACGTATTTCCGCAGCAGGTAGTTTTTGTTCCGGCTCCAACGGCAGGAAACGGAGGCGGATTTGATGTCCTCGGAGTTTCCGTTGTATGTCCAATTCCCCACGAGCCACTCCAGGCCGACGAGTTTCTCGTAGTTCGAGGGCGTGAAGGTCATTGTCTCGCGGACGTTGTCCATCAGCCAGCGGTCGTTGCGTTTGACTAGAATTACCGAGAATGTGCATTTCGAGGGCGGGCCGGGCGGTTTGGGCGAGACGCTGGAAACGCCGGAGACCAGGGCCACATCGGGGCTGATGAAACGGATTGTTTTCCGAGACGGGATTATTTTCTGCCCGGACTGCATGGCAAAGTGATTGGCATATGCCTTTTCGATGGCAGCGCGGCCTTTGACATGGCGACCGGAGGCGCCGAAGAACTCGCCGTTTGCGGTCCAATGTTTGGCCACCTTCTTGGCATCGCCTTCGGCAAAGGCCTTGCGATACGAGTTGCCGGCCTCTCTGATGGTCTTGATGTCGGCCGCCCTGGGATCCTTTGCCTTTGCTTTTTTCTCTACATTTTTCTTTGCGACGTTTTTCTCTTTTGCCGCTTTCTTCTCTTCAGCCGACACGAGTGGCGCGGCCGCGGTCACCAAGATGATTAACGCGATTATCGAAAGGTCTGCAAATCGTTTCATGATTTCACTCCTTGGCGGGAAAGGCAAATGGATGTCCGGCGAGGGTTTTGGTGTGGGTATGCGAATTTCCACGCCGGTGCTTCTGTCCGGCAATACGGGGATATCCGCCTCATGGAATCGTAGCACGTGGAATGGACCGAAGGCAAGAATTGGCCAAAATTTGCAATATAGTGTGTTTTGTCCCCAAAAAGGATGGGTTGAACTCCGCCAAAGCGGTTCTAGAATTATTGTGATTGGGGAAATCATAAAATTAGTTAGTCGCAAAATTTGATTTCTTGGCCCAAAAAGGGTACGGTCGAGTATCGCACATTGTTTAGACGGTGGTGTTGCCGCGCTGTAAGTGTGGATAGATTTAGATAATAGACCAGTTGCAAGGAGTAATCGTGATGCATCATTTGAATTTGAAAATAACAGGTTTGGCCTTTCTCCTTGCACTTGCTGTCGGTTCTAGTACAGCAATGGCGCAATATGGCCCCTGGGGCGGCGGCGTTGGTATTGGCTGGGGTGCTTATCCGGCCACAAACGCAATGAGCGCCAAAACCACGATTTACGCCCAGAAGTCGGCAGCTCAACGCCAGAGCCTTGCAGGGGTACAGCAGCGTCACACGGCCCAGAACCAGTTTCTGATGAGCCAGTCTAGAGGGCAGGCAGCGGTCGCCGCCAACAACTCGCGGGCAGCCGCCGAGTCGTTCGTGCAAAGCCGTCAGCCACGGCAGTCTGTAATTTACAGCGGCGGTCGTGACCCAAATGCGGTAGCTCCGGCAGCGACTCCGGCAGCGGCTCCGCCAGTCACCTTGCCCACCACAGTTTCCAAGTCTGACAAACCCGCCAAGTCCTACGATCAGGTCGTCGATTGGCCATCGCTTCTGAAGGCGAGTACCTTCAGGGAACCGCGGGTTCGCATCGAAACGATCTTATTGAAAGCCGAGCCGGGTGGGCCCGGTCTGAGCGTGAGCGACTTCAACGAAATCGTTTTGTCCATCAATCGCATGAAGGGGACGCTGGAACGTATGTCAGCAGGCCTTAATGCCAAAGAGTATATCGGCTTGGTCAATTATCTAGACAAACTGGCCGAACGAGCCAAAGCCGGCGTGCGGCGTTAGGCGGCCGGTTGGAAAATCATTGCGTAAACGTTATACTGAGATTTCTCAAGCACGTTTATTAACTGGTTTTCCGCGGTTAGCGTCATGGCTGGACATCTTCGCGTGGCCCTTTTGGTCGAGTCATCTTATAGCTTCGGGCGCCGTTTGCAACAGGGCGTGGCGGCGTTTTCGCGAGCTTACGGGCCGTGGACATTCTATCATGAAGATCGTGGGCAGGACGACCCGGCACGCGAGGATTTGGCCACGTGGAAACCGGACGGCGTGCTGGCGCGAATCTCCACGCTGCGACTGGCAAAGCAGCTCGAGCGGCTGGACGTGCCCATTGTAGATCTTTGCGACCACGATCTGATTCCGGTCAACTGTCGGGTAATTGTCGATCACGAGGCCGTGGTCAAAATGGCGGTCGAACATCTTCGCGAATGCGGATTCGAACACCTGGCGTTTACGGGGTTTCCGCGGGCAGTGTTTTCCTGTTGCCGCGAGCAGTTTTTTAGTAAATACGTCGAGTCATTGGGTGTTAGGCCGCGGTTGTATGTGCCGCCGCCTGCCGACGACGCCGGGCTGAGCGAAGATGAAGGCTTGGGGCACATCGAGACCGACGCCCTGCGGCACGCGCCGGCTCTGGCCGCCTGGCTGCGGGAATTGCCAAAGCCGATTGGGATTATGGCCTGCAACGATCGCCGCGCGCAACAGTTGCTGGCCGTTTGTTCGAGCCTCGATCTCGAGGTGCCCGACCAGATCGCCGTGATCGGGGTCGACAATGACGAAGTCTGCTGTGATCTGTGCAACCCGTCGCTTTCGAGCGTTGATCCCGGCGCGTTTCGCATCGGTTTCCAGGCGGCCGGGCTGTTGCAAGAGGCCATGCAGAGGCCGAGCGACCAGACGCGAACCATTACGGTCGAGCCGACCGGCGTGATGCGACGCACTTCGACCGACGTGCTGGCTTTCGCCGACTCGGAACTGACCGATATCGTGCGTTTTATCCGCGAAAACGCCTGTAAAGGTCTGACGACGAACAAGGTGCGGGAATATGCACGCATGTCCAGAGCGACGCTAGACCGCTACTTCCTAAAATACCTCAAACGCACGCCGCGCGCGGAGATCATTCGCGTGCGGATCGAACGCGTCAAGGAACTGTTGGCGATTACCGACCTGCCGCTGAAGCAGATTTCTAAACTGGCCGGTTTTTCGCACGAAGAAACCATGTATCGTGCCTTTAAGAAAGCCACGGGGCAAACGCCTAATGAGTATCGACATAAGAGTTAGCGATGGTACGTGCAAGCACACGCCTTGCAAATTCATGGATTTACCAGCCCCAGCATGGTTAATTTCTCGCGGCATTCGTCGCGTTCGCGGCAACGTTTGAGCTTGGACCAGGCGGGATCTTGGGCCGCGAGGAAGGACTCTTCGTCGGCGGGTACCTGTCCTCGTTCGGCCAAGCGGCGGATGGTTTCGCGGTCGAGTCGCGTGAGGAACATCGAATCCAGGCGGTAGTCGACAAAGGCTTCCCATACTGTTGGGAAAAGCGGTTTGATAATTTCCTGGCCGATGGCTTGTGCGTATTGTCGGATTTCGAGTTGGGCATGCACGTCCATACGCAGGTTGAGGAAGTGCAAGAGGTTGTGCAGATCGATTTTCCAATAGGCCTCGGTGTAGGTCGAGAGCAGCAGATCTTTGCGTGCCTGTTCGCGGGCCACGCCGCGGTCTAGACGTTTTTGGTAGACCTGGCGCGAGTGCTGTTGCAGGTGGGTTTCTTCGTCGGTCAACTCGGCGCCGTTTTGCTGGTCGAAGAGCCCTTCGCTACCCTGTCGGTTGGATGTGGCCTGTTTTCGCCAGGCGTCGGGCGGGGTGGTTTGGCAAGCGTCTATGGCGATGGAGTAGCGCGTGCTGTATTCGTTGACCGAGGCCGTGCGGTGGCGTATCCATTGCCGCCAAGTGTCCATGGGCACGCGTACCAAGAGCTTGACCTCGACCATTTCCAGCGGCGTGGTGTGTTGGTGGCGGAGCAGGTAGCGGATCAGGGTGCGGTCGTCGGAAACTCGTTGCGTGCCTTCGCCGTAGCTGACGCGGGCCGCTTGTACCACCGCCTGATCGTCGCCCATGGCGTCTACCAGGCATACAAAACCGTCGTCGAGAATGGGGAACTTTTGCCAACGAAGCCGTTCGAGTTCGGCAGTATTGCTTGCCACTTGACGAATCCTTTCGCTATTTTATTTATTGTCCAACAACTGCTTGTAGAGATTGGCCAAAAGTGCGGGGTTGTCGCTCTGGACGATGGTCGCGACTTGCTCGGGCTTGACGCCCAGCTTTTCCAGTGCCGTGGCCGCGCGATCCCAAATTCGCTGGCGGGCTTTGCCCTCGGCCAGGTAGAGGTCCGATAGCATGTCGCCGAGTCGCTGAATCATGATGGCGTCGCGGTTATCGTAATAGTTCTTGATTGCCTTTTGTTGGTAACTTGAGCGTTTTGCCATGGTATATGTATGAGGGTCGATTAGACGGAGTTAGTTTGGTAAGCCGCGTGTGATCGCGGTCGAATTTGGTTATGCACATTTGAATCGCCTATTATGAAGATTTTTGGCGAATCCGCCAGGGTCGGCCCGCAGGTAGTTCGCCGGGTGTGCAATAATGAGGGGTAGCTGGCCGTTAAAAAAGTCAAATGTCGATAACTTTGTTAGCCGAGCCGCTTGCGGCCGTGGGAAATACCCTAGTTTGCTGCCCCTCTGACGCGAGCAAGCTCGGCGGCTAACAGGACTTTTCCTTTTTCAACGGGCTGACGTCAGCTCGCCATGCCCCCCTATAGGTGTTGGCATTGTAATTGCGTGGCCATTTGGCTAAATTAACAAATGATCGCGTTAACTTGAATTCTCCATTAACCAGTGTTTTTCGCTCGGAGCGTGAATACTAACCCGAATCGCAAGCGAGGGCATTCCCATTACGCCCCTCGCTTGCGCTTCGGGTTAGTGTGTGGATTATCCATGCTTAATGCAGATCAGTAAAATCGGTCCTACCAATCTCGTTTTCACTACAAGGGTGTTCCCATGAAGCGGACATTGTCCATCGGTCTCGTTGGCGTAGTTTTGTTTTGCGTCGGCGTTGCCCAGGCTGCCGAGGCCGACAAATCGGCCAAGAACAAGTCGGCCGAAAAGGCCGCGTCGCATCGCGTGGCGGTTTGTTATTTTCATCGCACGCAACGTTGTCCTACGTGTAAAAAAATCGGCGCGTTGGTCGAAAAGGCCGTCGACAAGGCGTTCGACAAGAGCTGCAAGACGGCCGGCGTCGAGCTGCACATGATCGATTTCCAAGC
>CAZISU010000178.1:0-8821 GCA_964541935.1 uncultured Planctomycetaceae bacterium
GGGGTCGGCAGCGGTGGGCGTGGCGTCTGGAAGATTCCCGGCCGGCGTCCCGACCTGTTTGCGGCGGCCGTTCGAGAATCTGCCAGACGCCCCGCCCGCCGCTGCTGAGCCCCGAAACAGTAATGCGGTTCACGTCGACCGGGTAGTCCTTCGAGACCGCCTCGATCATGGCGAGCGTAAAGCTGATGGGCGCATTGCCCAACGCAATCGGGTCGTCGGTCTGGTTACACTCGACACTGCCGTCGGGGCGAACCCTCGTCGAGCATATCTCCGGGGCCTCCCACTGGCGGTGCGAATGCGGACATTGCGGCACCAGCAGGAAGAAGTCTCGTTTTTTCGGGCCTACTAGGGATGCGATAATATGGTGCAGGTGGGAGAGCTGGTCGATGTTGTCCGGCCCGCATTCACCAATCCCATGCAGCCAAACGACCAGGGGATACTTTTTGCCCTTTTCGAACTTCTCGGGCGCGTGCAGGCGGAAGTGGATGGGGGCGTTCTTGTAACTTCCCCCGCTGTAATGCAGAATCATGTCGCGAAACAACGGCAGCATGGCCGGATGGGTTTGCAAGCCCACCTTGCTCGACATGGGCGGGAGTTTGGCGATGGCTTCGAGTTGTTCCAGCGTGAGTTTTTGCGGAGCATCGGTCTTCGGATAAGGCGACTCGTCAACCAGTTTTTTGTAGGCGGCAGAGTCCTCCGCTGCCGGGATGAGGAGCCCGGCGGGGGGAGCTTCCGGCGCTAAAAGAATCTTTTGCAGCGGATCAGACTTACTTTTAAAAGGATCCCCATCAGCCGCGGCTCTGATCGCCTGGCTCAATAATTTCCCCTTCACCGCATAGGGCGCATCTGCCACGGCCGCATTCTTCGGCGTCTGGACGAGACGTCCGGAAAGGACAGGGTCCGACACTAAAAAAATCTCTTGAAGTGTAGCAGGCGTACCTTTGACAGGCTCAACAGCCGGTACGGCTTTGACCGCCTCGATAGATTTTAACGGGTCCGCGTCGGCCGCAGTCGCTGACGCAAACAACACGACCCCCACCAACAGACACACTAAGCGGGCTGCCCCGCTATTGCAACAATAACCAAAAAATACCCTCATCGCCTACTCCTTATTCAACAGAATGAAAAGTTAAGGCCGATTTCCCAAAAACCCTATCGGCCGTTCTCCGCAAAACACCATTCTCATGAAACAAACGTGTAGCGCAATCCGAAAAGTTATTTACAATAGTCATCAAAGCGAATTGCAGGATACTACGGCTTTCGATTTCCGTCAAGCTTCGAATCTTCTTTTCAGGTGAACTACAAAGTGTGATTATCGGGAGGGCGAAGCTCCTGCTGAGCCGGGAAGTGAGCACAAATGCCGTGAAAAATCGGCTCAGCAGGAGCTTCGCCCTCCCGCTTTGTGACATAGCAGCTCTCCTGTCTTCTTTTGGTGATGGTGGAAATATTCCTGCGGTCGTGCTAACATAAATCATGATTATTCCTATACGTGACCGAGAGATAACATGAAAACAATCGGCCTGATTGGGGGAGTGAGTTGGGAATCCTCCATCGAATATTACCGCATTATCAACCAGGACGTGCGACGTCGCTTGGGTGGGTTTCATAACGCCGTGAGCGTGATGTACACGGTCGATTTCGCCGACATCGTGCCCCTGCAACACGCCTTGGACTTTGACGCCATGGAAGAACGCATCGCCGCGGCCGCCATGCAAGCCCAACGGGCCGGGGCCGATGTGGTTGCCATCTGCTCCTGCACCATGAACAGTGTGGCCGATCGGGTTGCCAAGCATCTTACGATACCCGTCATCCACATCGCCGACGCAACGGCCCAGGAAATCAAACGCCAGGGCATGAACAAAGTCGGTCTGCTGGGCACGCGGTTTACCATGGAAGAAGACTATTTCAAGGGACGGATGATTGAGAAGCACGGCCTGGATGTCATCATCCCGCCTGAAGAGGACCGCGAAACAGTGCATCGCGTGATCTACGACGAACTGGTCGTGGGCTTGGTGAGTGACCAATCCCGCTGTAAGTACCAAGAGATCATGGCTCGTCTGGTCGAGCGCGGCGCGGAAGGCATTATCCTCGGCTGTACCGAGATCGGCCTTCTGGTCGGGCAAGACGATAGCACAAAACGGGTCTTTGACACCACTGAAATTCATGCCTTGGCCTCTGTCGATCACGCGTTAAACGGGCACAATTAAAGCGGAGACGTCACGACCATGTCGCGGAAGATAATCATACTCACCGAAGGGTACACCGATCCGTTGCGTGCGAAGACGGCCATTAGCCTCATTCGCTATAGGCCCGAGGAGGTGGTGGCCGTTCTGGACAAACACACGGCCGGCCGCTGTTGCCAAGATTTGTTGGGCGTGGGCGGCGATTTGCCCATCGTGGCTTCGATTGACGAAGCGTCCGGCGCCGACACCTTGCTTTTGGGCATAGCCCCACCCGGCGGACGGCTGCCGGAGGCGTGGCGGCCCATCGTTCTCGAAGGCATCGCCCGCAAGATGGACGTCGTTTCTGGAATGCACGAGTTTCTTAGCAACGATGAGGAATTCGCTCAAGCCGCCCACGATAGCGGCGCCCGGCTGATCGACGTGCGTCGTAACGACGAACACGAAGTGGCAAGCGGCCAGGCTTTGAACGAAAGCTGCCTGCGCATCCACACCGTGGGCAACACGTCGAGCTGTGGGAAAATGGTGGCGGCGATTGAAATCGCCAGTGGCCTGCGGGGCCGCGAGATTGACGCCAAATTCGTAGCCACCGGGCAAAGCGGGATCATGGTCGAAGGCGACGGCTGTCCTATCGATTGCGTGGTGGCGGATTTCATTGCCGGCGCGGCCGAGCGGCTCGTGCTGGCCAACCAGCACCACGAGGTCATCGTCGTCGAGGGCCAAGGCAGCCTGGTTCATCCTCGCTATAGCGGCGTCACGCTGGGGCTGCTGCACGGGCTGCGGCCCGACGGGCTGATTCTCTGCTACCAGATGGGCCGCGAGACGGTCTTCGGCATGGACGACCACAAAATCCCCTCGCTGGAGCGAGTTTTAGCGTTCAACGAAACGGCCGCCAATTTCATGCACCCCTGTAAAGTAGTGGGCATTTCGGTAAACGGCCGCAACTTCTGCGACGAGGAAGTCGCCCAAGAGTGCCAACGGGTGAGTGAGCGTTTGGGCCTGCCGGCATGTGACGTGATTCGCCACGGGCCGGAAAAACTCGTCGAGGCGGTGCTGGAACTCAGGAGGGGGTTGGGAGAATAGTGCGGGAGCGTGGATAGAAATCAATGTAGAATGTCGAAATCAGAATGAAGAATGAATTAAGAATGAGGGAATGACGAATGCAACAAATCCGTATACTGAAAATAGGTGGCCGCAAGTTGACAGCTACAGCTTCGTGCTTCTTAATTAGACATTCTTAATTCATTCTTCATTCGAGCTTCCTCATTCGACATTTCTGTCCTCGGTCTCCTTATTCTAATAATCCACCACAATCATGCAACTCACTCTCCGTCGCTTCGAACTGCCGCTGGTGCATCGCTTTGGAATTGCCCGGGGCTCGACAACCGTTACTCGCTCGCTCATCGTGGAACTTGCCCAGGACGGGTTTTGCGGCTATGGCGAGGCTACGGCCAATTCGTACTACGGTACTTCCCTCGATTCGCTTTCGGCCGAGATCGAAAGCGTCAGAAGCACAATCGAATCGACAACGCTAAAGAATCCGGAGGAGTTGAACCGGTTGATTGAGTCCGAGTCGGGCGTCGGGGCGTTTGCCCGTTGTGCGTTGGACGAAGCTGCTTGGGATTTGCAGGGCAAGTTGTTGGGCCGGCCGCTTTGGGAGCTGTGGGGGCTGTCGCTCGATAATATGCCCGTGAGCGATTACACGATCGGCATCGACACGATAGAGGTCATGGTGCAAAAAATGAACGAGCTGCCCGGCTGGCCCGTTTATAAGATCAAACTGGGGACGTCCGAAGATCTGAAGATTGTGGCCCGCCTGCGCGAGCACAGCGACGCCGTGTTCCGCGTCGACGCCAATTGCGGCTGGACGGCCGAGGAAACAATCGAGAATTCTCGCGCGCTGGCCGAGTTGGGCGTGGAGTTCATCGAGCAACCGTTGCCGGCCGATTGCTGGCGAGAAATGGAACAAGTTTTTGCACGATCGGCCCTGCCGGTGATCGCCGACGAAAGCTGTTGCCTGGCGAGCGACGTGGCCCGCTGCCATGGCTGTTTCCACGGCATCAACATCAAGCTGATGAAGTGCGGCGGACTCACGCCCGCGCGGAGAATGATCGACCAGGCCCGAGAGCTTGGGCTGAAAACCATGGTCGGTTGCATGACCGAATCGACAGTAGGGATCTCGGCCATAGCCCAACTACTTCCGCTGCTAGACTACGTCGACATGGACGGGGCCTTGTTGCTGGCCAAAGATACGGCCAGTGGCGTGACGCTCCAGCGCGGTCGGGCGGTTTTTCCCGACGAGAACGGCACAGGTGTGCGGCTGCTGAATCTGTAGGGTACGAAGCTGAAAGCGGCTTGCATGCCCGACACCCGGCATTTTCCGTTTATTCCACCCTCGCCACCTACTCCACCAGCTTTACCAGAGGGTTTTGCGTCAGATTCTCTTCCGTAATACACCGAAGACATATTTAGTGCGCATGCCACTGCGAAGCACCCCCCCATACTACGCATTCGAGCCCCAACCCACCTGTCCCGCTATGCCCCAATTATCTCCCACGCCCCAACGTCGCCGCCTTATGGTTAGTTTTCAACTCAGCCTGGGCTGGATGATCTGTCTTTCTGCGATCCTCGGCAACGTGGCTTGGGCACCTGCCGAAGCGGTTCGCAAGCAATCGGCTTCGAAAGCGAAAATCGGCCAGGCCCACTTCTCGCTCCGCGAGGGCACACGAATTGTCGATCAGCCCGGGCATTTCCGCCTCACCGGCGATCGCATAGTTTTCTTTTCGACTCAGCATAATGCCCGTTATGTGGTGCTTGAGAATCTCAATCTGGAGCGGATTGCCAAAGCCATGGCCGATCAGCCTAGCCGTCGTAAATGGAAGGTGACCGGCACTTTGACCGAATATCACGGCGACAACTACCTGCTGGTCGAGAAGGTCGTGCTGGAGAGCTGGGGCACCACGGTCCGCAAATCCCCCTGATTGGCTGCCCGTCTTGACAACGTCCCCCCCATGCCTATCATTAGATGTATGTCATAAACAAACATCACAAGTCTTGCGCTCGAGGAACAATCCTGATGGCCGAATATCAACGCCTCACGGTCAACGAAGTTGGCGACGTATCGGTAGTGCGTTTTCGTGACCAGAAGATCATCGATAATTTGAATATCCAGGAGCTGGGCCGCGAGCTGGCGAGACTTGTCGAGGTGGACCAACGTGGGAAACTTCTGTTGAACTTTTCGGCCGTTGAGTTCCTCTCCAGCGCCGCCTTGGGCAAGCTGATAACGCTGGACAAAAAGGTCAAAGCGGCCGGCGGTGTTCTCAAACTGTGTCGGATTCAACCTGAAATTTATGAGGTCTTTGCTATCACAAAGCTGAACCGCTTATTTGATATCAAAGAAGACGAGTCCGACGCACTGGCGTCCTTTTAATCTGGCGTCCATTCATGTCCGAACCGGCCTGGATTTGGCGATCTGAGCACGTTATCCCCAGTCAACCCGGGGCGGGCTGCGATGCTATCCACGAAGTGCTCGAGAAACTCGGCAATTCCAACTGGGACGACAGCGATATCTTTAGCGTGCAACTTGCCATGGAAGAGGCGGTCGTCAACGCCGTCAAACACGGTAATCGTCTGGACGACCGGAAAATGGTCCGCATTAACAGCCATCTTGCAAAGGATCTCATCCGCATCGAAATCAGCGACGAAGGATCAGGTTTTGACCCCGAATCGATTCCTGACCCCACCGAAGAGTGCCATCGAGATGCACCCGGCGGGCGGGGCGTCATGCTGATGCGAAACTTCATGTCGAGCATCACGTTCAATGCCGCTGGAAATCAGGTTTTGATGGAAAAGCGTCGCGGCGAGCCGGGTCGGTCGTCGTCATGCACCGAATGACGCTGGCAAGTGATGAGACGTAAGGTGCTTGCAGATAACACTTTGTGGATATTGTGGCGGTGAGCTTTGAGCTGTGGGCTATGAGCTCAGTGGCACAGATAATTGGTGATTTGTGTCGTCATGATATGGTTACCATACTAACCCGAAACGCAAGCGAAGGGAGAAATGCGGGTAAATGTCGCATCTCCCTTCGCTTGCGTTTCGGGTTAGTATTGCCTGAAAAACGAAATGATCAGTGCCATTCAGCTCATAGCTCATAGCCAAAAAATTTTGTTCCCTTAGAGCACGTTTGGCTACTGGAAACAGCCGGTTGATTAGTGTATACTGAATGGTCTCGCGTTATTTTGCCGCGAATTCGTGGCGATTGACCAGATACGCTTCCGCCCGGATGGGGAATGCCGGGCGCTCGGGCGAAATACCTGGGGGGCGGTTGCCCGATACGGACCCAACCATGCTGGTGGGGGCTACACCCAAGGATTACATCCAAAAGACGGTCGTTCCCTATACACGCCGACCAAACAAAGTAAGCAAAGAAACACGGATTTTGACCATGAACCCTGCAAACCTTCGCAACATTGGAATCTCTGCCCACATCGATTCGGGCAAGACCACACTGAGCGAGCGCATCCTCTTTTACGCGGGACGTATCCACCGCATGCAGGAGGTCCGTGGCGAAGGCGCCACCATGGACCACATGGATCTCGAAAAAGAACGCGGCATTACGATCACCAGCGCCGCCACCACGGTCGATTGGCAAGGTAAGTCCATCAACCTCATCGATACGCCGGGCCACGTCGATTTCACCGTCGAGGTCGAACGCAGCTTGCGCGTGCTCGACGGTGCCGTGCTCGTGCTCTGCTCGGTCGGCGGCGTGCAAGCCCAATCGCTTACGATCGACCGCCAGATGCGACGTTACGGCGTACCACGACTGGCCTTCATCAACAAAATGGACCGCACGGGCGCCGACCCCTTCAAGGTTTCCGAACAGTTGCGCGAAAAACTCGGCTGCGACGCCGTGATGATGCAACTGCCCATCGGCAGCGAAGACAAGTTCGAGGGCGTGATCGACCTCCTGGCCGAAGAAGCTATCTATTTTGACGGTGACGACGGGCAAGACGTTCGCCGCGAGCCCGTTCCCGCCGACCTGGCCGAAGAGGCCGGCAAAGCCCGCAGCCATCTGCTCGAAGCCCTGGCCATGTACAGCGACGAATTGATGGAACTGCTGCTGGCCGAGCAAGAAGTGCCACGCGAGCTGATCGACAAAGTGCTCAAAGAGGCCGTCGGACGTCAACTGCTCACGCCCGTCTACCTGGGCACGGCCTATCGCAACAAGGGCGTGCAGCCGTTACTGGACGCTATCAACAAGTATCTGCCCTCGCCGCTGGAGCGTGAATCGACCGCCCTGGTCCACGCCAATATCAAAAACAAAGACGATGGCGAAAGCGTCGTGGAAAAGGTGATGCCTCTTACCACCAACGCCGACGATCCGCTGGTGGCCATGGCCTTCAAGATTGCCGAGGATCCCTTCGGCGCTTTGACCTTCATGCGGATCTATCAAGGTAAGATCGAGAAGGGCAACATGTACTTCAACCAGCGCAGCGGTCGCAAGGAGCGCTTTAGCCGCATCGTCCGCATGCACGCCGACCAGCGCGAAGACGTCGACGTGGCCACCGCGGGCGATATCGTGGCCGTGTTGGGCGTCGACTGCGCCAGCGGCGACACCTACTGTTCGAAGTATCCCTACTGCACGCTGCAGAGCATGCACGTACCTGAGCCGGTTATTAAGATGGCCATCGAGCCCTTGGCACGCGACGGCGCCGATCGCTTGGGCAAGGCCCTGCACCGCTTCCGCCGCGAGGATCCCACGCTGCAAGTAACCACCGACGAAGAGACGGGCGAAACGCTTATCGCCGGCATGGGCGAGTTGCACCTCGAGGTCTACGTCGAGCGCATCCGCCGCGAATTCTCGGTCGAGGTCGAGGTCGGCCAGCCCAAGGTGAACTATCGCGAGGCGCCCACGGAAATGGCCGAGTTCAATGTACGCCACAAGAAACAAACCGGCGGCTCGGGCCAGTTCGCCCACATCGTCGGCGAGATGGGTCCGATAGGCGAAAAGTTCAGGGAATATGAAGCCCGCGAAGACACCAAAAAGTCGAAAGTGTCTAAAGACTCCAACGAATTGTTCATGTTCGAAGATCACGTCACCGGCGGCCGCATCCCCAAACAATACATTCCGGCCGTAGAGAAGGGTTTTCGCAGTATGTTGCAAAAGGGCCCGGTGGCCGGCTACCCGGTCGTCGACTTCAGTGTCGATCTGCTCGACGGATCCTTTCACGAAGTCGACAGCTCGGAAATGGCATTCCAAGCGGTGGCTCGCACTACCATGCGCGAGCAATTCTCGAAGACCAAGCCCGTGCTGCTGGAACCGGTTATGAAAATCGAGATCGAATGTCCCAGCGATTTCCAAGGCACGGTCGTGGGCGACCTGACCTCGCGCCGTGGCATGATCATGGCCACCGCCGCCGACGGCCCCATGACGCGAATCGAAGGCGAAGTCCCCCTGGCCGAAACCTTTGGCTACTCGACAGACATCCGCAGCATGACCCAAGGCCAAGGCACCTTCACGTTGGAATTCGCCCGCTATAAACGACTGCCACCAAGCATCGAGCGGGAAGTTATCGCACAGCGCAAGAAGGAAGCGGTTGGCGTGGGGTAGTGCCGTTAATGCAACGTGCCCGAGTAGAACG
>CAZISU010000179.1:0-8772 GCA_964541935.1 uncultured Planctomycetaceae bacterium
TGGTTTCTCCGTCGCAACCACATCGTTTGCTAGTTGGCGGCATTGGACCGGATACGCCTGCCCTTGCTTGCCTATTTTACCGACGGGCCGATCAACTGCCTTGCCCGAGGCGACCACTTGAGGACATGTCCATGTATTTCCCAATCGCATTTTTTGGCATGCCCGGCCATTTCGAGCTGCTGATCATTGCGGGGGTTGCCCTGCTTTTGTTTGGTAATCGCTTGCCATCAGCCATGCGCTCGATGGGCCGCAGTATTGTCGAGTTCAAAAAAGGAATCCAGGAAATCGAAGACGACGTAGACACCGCCGTAAAGAACGATAACCAACCGGCCACCAAGGAAACGACCCCTAAATAAGCGAATAGAGCAATGCCAGCACTTCTGGGATTCTTCGGTATGCCCGGCCCCATGGAGTTGATGATCATCTGTGGGATGTTAATGATCTTCATTGGTGTCCCTATTAGTGTCGGAATTATTGTGTGGCTGAGCGTCAGGAAACAAAACGGCCCACGACAGCACCCTAACCAACCGCAGCAGCCCCACCACCAAACCCCACCAACCCACCACAGTCCATAGCAGCCCCGCAACCGCTACATATTTACACTAGCAAAAAAATCCAGCGGTGGGATTGCGAAACAGGACAGAACCAGTACGATTTTGTAGAGGTGAAATGATGAACTTACCGATAGCATTCTTCGGCATGCCCGGCCCCATGGAGATGGTGATTATTGGCGGCATTGCCGTGCTTTTGTTCGGCAAACGCCTGCCCGAGGTAGGGCGGAGCCTAGGCAAGGGCATCGTCGAGTTTAAGAAGGGAATCCACGGAATCGAAGACGAACTCGAAGCCGCAACCTCCAGCAGCTCGCAGGTCTCCCACCAGAGCAGCGAAACCGACTACGAAGAGGCCAGCGCCCCGAAATTCGAACCGCCCACATCAGAACCCAAGGACGAACCGGTCACTAATTAGTAGTGTCCACAACAAAACAGGCAGTTAATACAATCCCGACGGACACGCCAAACGCAGGCAAAATCTGCCAGGCAGCAGTCCCGTCAAGGGCGGCTAGCTCAGTTGGTTAGAGCGCTATCCTCACACGGTAGAAGTCACAGGTTCGAGTCCCGTGCCGCCCACTTTTTCTAAGTACCGCCGAAGTAAGAACTTACAATACCTGTCGACGGTCGGCAGTGCGGCCTATTGATTCTCGAAAATCCGGTAGACTACCGGATTCGGGGAAATGGAGGTTGCAAATGCCGAGTTCTGAACGTGCGTCAAAAGTTCCGTCTTACCGCCGACACAAGCCGACTGGACAGGCTGTGGTCACTCTTAATGGTAAGGATTTCTATTTAGGCCGTTATGGCACCAAGGCCAGCCAACGGGCATACGACAGATTGACCGGCGAGTGGATGGCATGTGGCCGTTGTCTGCCGAAGCAGGTCGAAGCCGATACTGGCCCGAGCATTGCCGAATTGTGCGTAGCCTACTGGAACCACGCCAAAGTCTACTACCGCAAGAACGGCCAGCTTAGCGGCTCCACGGCTAGGGTTAAGGCCGCCATCCGTGCGATACGCGAACACTACGCCCAGACGCCGGCCGCCGATTTCGGACCGCTGGCCCTGCAAGCCGTGCGGCAACGGTTCATTGAGCGGGGATGTTCTCGCGGTTACATCAACCATGTGGTTGGGGTCATCAAGCAGATTTTCCGCTGGGGTGCATCCCAACAGTTGCTGCCGGTCGAAACCTATCAGGCTTTGGCCACGGTCGCCGGGTTGCAGGCGGGACGCACCGCCGCCCCCGAGCCGGCGCCCATCGGTCCGATTGACGACGCGGTTGTCGACGCTACGCTGCCGCACATGCCCGAGATCGTGGCCGATATGGTTCGACTGCAACGTCTGACCGGCTGCCGGCCGGCCGAGGTCTGCATTGTTCGCCCGTGCGACGTGGACACCGCGGGCGACGTGTGGGTTTATCGGCCCGAGAGCCACAAGACGGAACACCACGGCCGTGAGCGGGCTATCTGCCTTGGACCAAAGGCCCAGGACATATTGCGGCCCTATCTGCTGCGCGACAAGACGGCCTATTGTTTCTCGCCGGCCGAATCGGAACGCCGCCGCCGTGCTCAAGTTCATGCCGTGCGAAAGACACCCTTGTCGTGTGGCAATCGGCCGGGCACGAATCGCAAGAGCCGTCCGAAAAAGAAACCCCGCAACCGTTACGACACCATCAGCTACCGCCAAGCGATCCAACGCGCCGCGGACATGGCCAACCGCGAGCGCAAAGCCAAGGACCAACTGCCCAGGTGGGCGCCCAACCGCTTGCGACACACGGCCGCCACGCAGATACGCCACACGTTCGGCCTGGAAGCCGCGCAAGTGGCCCTGGGGCATAGCCAAGCCGACGTGACACAGATTTACGCCGAGAAGAATTTGACGCTGGCTGCCGAGGTGGCCCGCAAGATTGGATGATCGACTAACAACGAAAACGAATCGGGCAGGCGGGTAGCTCCCGCCGAACGTTCCAACCGACCGACGCGGCCACACCTACCGCCGTGCCTGTCGGTTGGACGGCCCGAGGGAAAGGTAGGTAGATATGGAAAGCTTTTGTTACTTCCTGATACACGAGTGCAGCACTTTCGAATCTGAGAGTGGAACAGTCAACCATGTCCTGGCTGTAGTGGATGATCTCACGGAAAAAGAAGCGGTAAAAGTTGGGGAAGCACTTGAAACTGCGATTGTAAGCTACAATGAAAATCAAAAGTTTTCTTACGAGCCTTATTACCTGTTCAAGGGTGATGGGGCACCAGAGTATCTCTGGTATCTTGCTCAGGCAAAAGAATCAGCCAAACTTTATCAAGCCTGTGAGAATCCCGCCGAAGTAACGCCCTGGGTATTTGTGAAGCTAACTCATAGGTTGGCAGATTGCATCCGCGAACAACGAAGCAATTCTAATGGGAAGAAATCGCTTCCAGAATACCCCACGGGAAAAATTGAAGTCTATGATAAAGACAATGATGAAAGGGTTGTAATTGATTTAACTCATACGCAACGCTGGGGACCAGTTGTTGATTACGACTATCCCATGAATATTCCCCTTGGTTACCTTGCCGAATGTACGGCGTATGCGACTTTGCATCGCTATCCCTCTGGTCATTGGGTGATCTTATACGAGCTTCTCCATCATTCGGGATCCGTGAATCTTCGTGAAGCGATCCGCCTGGATGACTATAAGGCGGTCGACTGGCTTTTGCGTAAAGGTTTTGATCTTCCTGCAGATGTTGCAAATCTTGCATCGCAAGTGATGTTCAGTCCAGGCATCCCTACCGAAAAAGAAGAAGTTGGACAGGATTTGAAAGAGACGAATACCGCGTCTGGATCTAAGGATACAGCGACTTGTTCACAGAAGACAGGATGGGAGTTTGCCCCCGGCAAGGCCGTGTACAATGGGCACGATATCGAACTAAGGGGAAAGCCGCGGGAGATCTTGGAAACATTGGTAAACTCATCACACGCTGTCACAATGCACGACATCATTGACGAGGTGTGGCAAGATTCCGAACACGGAATAAAACAAAAAACATTTCGCGGCTATCTCTCGGACCTGCGAAAAATTCTCCGCGATAGCCTAAGCTTGGCTTTGGATTTCGACCCGATTCCGAACGTAGAGAGGGGCAAAAAACCAGCTTGGCGGATACATGACAGTCTGAGATAGCTCTGTCGTTCACAAAATCAGCGCAAATTCGGCGCAACCTCAGCGCTACTTGGGCCTTTGGCTCAGCGCACATGTGCATAATCGCGTGTATTGGCAAACCACCACTACCACACGCGAGAAAACGCATGATTGACCCTAACACCGAAACCCTTCTCTCTCTCACCGAGGCCGCCAAAGGCCTTCCCCGTCGCCGCGCAGGCAAGCGGCCCCATGTGTCCTGCTGTTACAGATGGTCCAACACTGGCTGTCGTGGTGTAGTCCTTGAGACTATCCAGATCGGCGGCACAAGATGCACCTCAAAAGAGGCACTCGCCAGATTCTTCCGCCGACTGACTGCTGACCGTGGAGTCGACGCCGGCCGGCAGGAAACGCCGCTGCGACATCAACGTCGACGCCGGCGCGAGGTGGCCGCCGCGGTTTCTGAACTCGAACGAGAAGGGCTGTAGTTATCCCTGGGCCGGGCGCGGTCGCAGGGAAGACTTTAGATCCTTCTTATCGGGGTTCGACTCCCCGTCGGTCCATTGCGCAAAAGGAAACGCCCGACCATCGTCTGATCGGGCGCGTCGCAAAGAAGACTTTAGATCAACCCCATCGTAGCCCGTTACGGGCAAGGAAGCAAGCGAAATGTCAGAAGGTTGCATCAATTTACAGGATCGTTTCGGCCGGCGGTATCGTATTCGCCACGAGGAAAGTTATCACGCCCAGCACGGCGCCCAAGCCCGCCGGCCCGACCCGTGGATGCTGGAAATCGCGTGCCACTACGGAACCATCTATCCGCACGGTGGCCATCTGCTGGCCGCCAGCATCGACGGATTCCCCCGAGTTGCAAACCGTCTTCGGAAACTCAAGTGCGCCCAGGTCCACCAGGACGGCGACGCCGGCGAGTTGACCGCCGTCTTCGATGTGGACGATCTGCCCAAGGTCGCCAAAATCATACGTCCGCGCGGGCGCCGCCAGCTATCCGCCCGACAACGGGCAGAACTGGTCAATAGGCTTCAGGCCAAGCGGAAACCTACCCCACAAGTGCCCACACAGAGCCAGTACACGCCCCAAGGAGGCGATTCCAGCACCGCGGGCGACTCCGAAGCCGTCGAAGTGCAAACGGTCCTGTTTTGACCGCTGTACTGCCCAGAGACCAGGACATTTTGAGACACCTATAAAAGAAGGCGGGCCACGGCCAACAAAACAGCCACGGCCCGCCCGAAGGTTGCGCCATGAATGATACACGACAATCTCGTCGACGACAAGAACCGCCATTGCTCGACATCGCGCTCGACTACGCCGGCCGCGGCTGGGGAGTCTTTCCGCTGTGGTCCGTGCGGGATGGCGTTTGCACCTGCCGCAAACGTGGTCGATGCACCTATCCCGGCAAACACCCCAGGTCCAGGGCGGGCTTCTTGGACGCGATTACCGACCCGCAGGAAATCCGCCGCCGCTGGAAGTGGGAATCGGCCAACATCGGCATAGCCACGGGCGCCGCGAGCGGTCTGCTCGTAATCGACATCGACCCGCGCCACGGTGGCGACGTGACCATAAAGGCACTGATAGCAGAACTCGGCAAGCTGCCGCCGGCGCCGAGGGTTAGGACGGGCGGTGGTGGCTGGCATGTGCTCTTCCTGCATCCTGGCCGACATATCACCAGTCGAAACGGTGCCGCCGCGGGAATCGACATCAAGGCCGACGGCGGTTATATCGTGGCGCCGCCATCAAAGCATATCAGCGGGAAGTGTTATCAATGGGAAGTCGATCCCGAAAGTGTGGAGTTACCCAGTTTACCACAATCGTGGCTCGATTGGATTGAGAATCCGCCACTTTACAGAGAGCACAGAGAAGACGGAGAGTACTTAGGAGTACAGATGATTACTGAGACAACAGAGGCAATTACTTCCATGGAGTCTGTAGAAAACAACGACGGCCCCGTCGACTTGGAGCAACTGGTCCTAAAACATCTGCCGGCCGGCCCAGGCCGACGGAACCGCCAAGTCTTCGAACTGGCTCGAGCGCTTCGGGCCGTGCCGCATCTGGCCGACGCCGGCGGGAAAGACATCGACCAACTGGAACCGCATGTCCGTATCTGGCATAATGAAGGCGTCCGCCGCGGTCTGATTGCCACGGAACCATTCGAGGAAACGTGGATAGACTTCCTCCGAGCGTGGCCGAAAGTAAAATTTCCAAAAGGACAAGAACCCATGGCTGCAATCTTCGCCCGGGCAACCGAGGAACCACTTCCCGAGGTAGCCAAAAAATACCAAGACCACCAAGGCCTGCAATTGCTGGTAGCGATCTGCCGCGAACTCCAGCGAGCCGCCGGCCAAGGCCCTTTCTTCCTCGCCTGCCGAACCGCTGGCAAGTTGCTGAATGTATCGCACACGCAAGCACACGGTTGGTTGTTCCTATTGCAGCACGACGAAGTTATCGAACTGGTCGAAAAAGGCGAGCAAAGCAAACGCCGGGCAAGCCGATATCGGTATATGGGCGGATAGGAGAAAATTCTCACCTTGCATCACTACAGCATGGAAAGAGCGGCCAACGATAGGCAAGGGAAGGGAGTATGAGTATTTGCATCCATAAAGGTGTGATCACAATACACAACGGTTCACTCTGATGGTACAAGGTGGCGAATTCTATCAACAGCATCCGCTTCATTTTCAACATCGATTACCTGGCAAATCCGATCAAGTAGATTTTTTCCCTCTTCAGCCATTTCTCCGTTAATATCACTACCCTGAATAAGCGCCGCACAATGATCTTTTTCGAGCATTGCGTTCTGTAAGAGAGTATGAAACATGAAGGCTGAACTATTCACGCTTTGTTCTTTAGATAACATAACCCGCTGGAGGAGTGCGCGTGGTTCGCCATTGCCAAACCCATAATGAAAATGAAGACGCTTATTCACGCCATATACAGGGCATTCAACAGGGTACTTCTCCTGATAATCTTTACGTTGTGTGATTTCTGTGTTATTCCAGATTTGATTACAACGATTTTTAAGCGTGTGATGTCCGATCCGACTACTCGCCATCGCTTGTAGCGCCACTAATTCGTTGAACAAATAAGTCACTGCTTGAGGCATATCCTTCACTGACATTTTGCTTGGCACAAAACCAGCATCAACAAGCAGGTACTCTCCTTCTTGTGCCTTCAGTAATGCATCAAGACAATCTTCATGCTTTTTTGGCCTTGGATCATGACCGGCTACTTTGATCTGCTCCCCTTCGATTAATTCTTTCCAGTATGTCACCCAGCGGATATAATTGCTTTTGTCCTTAACAAACTTGGCGTCATTAGTGTCAAGGAAATGAGACAAAAGGTGGCCCTTATGCCACAAAAAAATCCCAATATTCCTTGGTTCCATGCGACTCAAATTTGGAACATATTTTGCTAAAATGTAACGTGGATTGCTCATAAGAATAACCTCCCCTCCCATTCCTTTACGCTAATAGCGGGAAACGCCGCTTTGTTATTGTAGATAAGGTCTCCGAGCTTTCGTTTTCTGTCAATCAGAAACTTAGATGCGGCTTGGACTTCTTTCCTATTGGCCCCAAGTTTATATATTGTCTTGCAGGCATCGTCGATAAATAGCGGTGACATCTCCTCTGCTCGCCGAAGCCAATATTCAAAGTATTTAAGTGTATCAATTTCGTCGATCAAACAATGTCGTGATCCTCCGCTCACGCTTCCACCACTAATACCTAAGCGGTTCGTCAGATTTTCCAAACGGTCAATTCCTTGCCCAGGAGATGTATAAAACAACGCACGGTCGTGGTCAAAAATGTAGACTCTTTTGGGATTAGCTGGATTGTCAACTTTGATATTCCCTGAGTGCCGATCACCATTCGCAATCAGAATATCAAATACAATGATTCCGGTACATATGAGAGGCAGTTTTTCCCAAAGAATCGGTGGTTCAACATCTCTTGGGGCTGTACTTCCTTCAAAACTGATCGATGCAAACATTGCATTATTAGGACTGCGTTTGCCCATTATGGCGAATGAAGGTACGGGGATTCCCAAGGAGTGAGCGATGTTAGCAGAGATCCATTCATTGGGAATCAAATATGGGTTATCGTGATTGTCTTTTCCGATAGCATTTACAGTTAGGGTCCATGCGTCATTTACACCTTCCGTATTGTCAAACCGTTTCCTAGAAACGTAGGGATAAGTAATATCCATCATCCGACCCAGTGCCTATTTGAATGATACACAGTAGTGCAGAACAAGAAACCCGCTCACACGAGGCAATGGCACGCCCCCATACAGCGCACACGCGTACAGTTTTTTTCATGCACTTTAACTACCCCCCAGCATATAATGCTTCGCCACAGGATAAGGTATGAAGTGAGGATTTGAATATTAGGCGATAATACCGGCTCAAACGCTGCAATCTGCCAGGTTTTTGGCGGCAACACCCTCTCCAAACTCTGCACGCCACACGATTGCGAGAACGGCATGAGCAAATACAGCAGATACCAAACAAGACTGCCATAGTTTATTACACTTTTTTCGGAGATATTTACTAAAACATTATTGCTGAGAACAGCCCATTACAATTTAGGACACTGCCGCATTTGTTGGGATGTAGTTTGTTTTGCCTCAGTTGTGTCTTGCCCCAGTAGGAATTGGAATTTTCATAGGTGTGGGTTAGTATCTAGGTGTCTGAAATTTCCTCCTTCAGGCAATCATCCGTCGCTATCCAACGCGCACCCCTTCACTATTCCGAAGAAAATCAGGCTGGCCAGCTACTATAACGCGGGCAACGATTCTTTGGGGGCCACCCCGGGGGTTGCGGTCGCCGCGCAGCATATCCTCCGTGCCCACAGGGTCTTACGTGTCGCCGTCCGGTTCCCTCCATGGTTCCATCCGCCATCCCGGCCGACGGCATTACGACCGAAGCCGCAGCCCACACCGACCACATCCTCCAGCGCCACGCCCCCGGTCGCCGGGTCCTTCCGAGGCTCGAACCGCACGGATTCCCACTCCCACCGCAAGCCCACAACATATAGTCCCTCCCGCAGGCCAAGACCGATTGCGACCGGGTAGGGAGGGTCTGAATAGGCCGCCGCCAAATAC
>CAZISU010000180.1:0-8759 GCA_964541935.1 uncultured Planctomycetaceae bacterium
ATTTATGCGGTAGTGCTAGTCCTGAAAAAAGGGGCGGCTGTATGAACGAACCGTCGCTATGGCTGCTGGGGATCGAGCTTGTATTGCTTGTGATGTTCGCCGTCGGGCACAGTAGTAATGGGCGCGGTAAAAATGGGCGCAGTAGAGATTTGGGCGTATACATACTGGCGGTCGCGGGAGTGATGCTTGTGGCCGTAGCACGTGACGTTGTGGTGTTGTTTGCGGCCTTGGAACTGGTTTCCGGCTGCACCTGGATGCTCGTATATTGTCAAGGGGCTTGCTCGGCGGACGAAAACGGATCGGCAGTAGAACTCACCACTAGGGAACTTACCACAAGGCACGTATTGCTGAGCTTGGTGGGGTCGGCTTTGTTGCTGATGGGGTTGGCGATCATTTGCGGCGCGAGCGGCACGATCTATTTGCGGACAATGGATTTGCGGGCGATTAACGTAGGATCTAGTAATGGAATGCACTTGGCGGTCGCGTTGGTTTTCGCAGGTCTGGGGATACGCGTGGGATTGGTTCCCTTCGCAGTGCATTTGCCCAATACCTGCCGGTCGATAACAAGCATGGGCGCAATGATGCTGCTTGTCGCGCCTTGGATTGCCGGCGCGATCGCATTGACGCGGCTAATGGCGTCGATCTGGCCTGGACTTGATGGCATATGTTGGCCCGTGCCCTGGCTGCTGGCTGTGGTTTCGATGTGTTATGCGAGCCTGGCTATGGTAGGCGAGCAAAACGTCCGCCGTCTAGGGGCCTATATTCTCATGGCGCAGGGCGGGTTCCTGTTGATTGGGCCGACTGCTGCTTTGTCGCAGGCCGCTACATCCGAATCGGCCGCTGGGGGGTTGCTTGCCAGTGGGGCACTGGGTGGTGCTCTGTTTTATGTTTTAGCGATTAGTCCGTCTGTAATTGGCGCTTTGGGCATTTTAGTATATCTTGGACGTAAGGATGGCGAGATCGACATCGTTGACGAGTTGGCCGGTTTGGGACGAAGTCGGCCCTGGATTGCGGCTGCCATTGTTTTGTTCCTGTTGAGTCTGGCCGGAATGCCACCACTTTCTGGTTTTTGGGCCCGTGTGGCTGTATTCATGCCGACAGTGACTGTCGCCCTCACGGCAAACTCGTCTCAGGCTTGGTGGTTTGTGGCCCTGGCCGTGATGGCCGGGTGTAGCACGGTCTTAATGATGGTGGTGTGCGCACGCCTGGTGGTGGTGATGTACTTTCGCTTGCCCTTAGCGACACCCAAGACACGCGGCGGTCGCACGGCTGCGGCGGCCATTATAGGATGTGCGGTTTTGACGATTTTGATCGGATTAGGTTTTTTGTGTTAGAAAGTTGTTGAACGACAGTGGTGCGTCGCGGACGCACCCTACTTTGTTAGGATAGATTGCCCATGCCATTGCAACGTGTTAGAGCAACCGCGCTTGCCAGGCTGTTGAACTCGGTCGAGCGGCCGATATACGTGCTCGACGACGAGGGGACGATCGTGTTTTGCAACCAGTCGTTGCTGACGACGATCGGTCCAGCGGCAATCGATCTCTTGGGGCGTCGTTGTACGTATCATGCCGCATGTGAGTCGGGTGCCGATGCCACGGGCCCCGATGCCACGGCCGCCGGGCTTTGTCCACCGCCGCAAGCCATGGCCGGTCGTGCGGTAACCGGCAGCGTATCGTGGGCCGGCGAAGATGGTGTATTGCACCAGCGTTGGGCGCGATTTGTCCCCCTCTGCGATGGCACTTTGCCTGACGACGAATCGCCAAACGACGGAGCGCCGAACGATAAAGGTCTCGTGGACGTGATCGGGATAGTGGGGCTGGTCGACGCGGCCGATCTGCCACACGGCAAAACCGGCGTGGGTGGAGAAGTCGCCGGGCAGGCAATATCGAGTGCGATTGTTTCGGAAGCGGCTAATTTGCATCGCCGCGTTTGCGAGTTCCGGCACACAATGACGGCCGCATACCGGGTGGATCGCTTGATCGGCGAGGGGGCCGCGATCCGACGCACGCGACGTCAAGTCGAACTGGCCGCCACGACGCGAGCGAGCGTGTTGCTGGTCGGCCCGCCCGGCTCGGGTCGTCAGCACGTGGCCAAGACGATTCACTATGCGGAGCGGGGCCCGTTGGCTGGTAACACGGCGACTGATAAGGAAACGAGTCATAAGCAGTCGGGCGGATCGCTGATTCCCTTGGCATGTTCGGTTTTGGACCCGGATTTGATTCGCTCGGCGGTTGCGGCCCTCAGCGGGGCTTCTTTGGGCGCGTCCACGCGGCATAGCACGCTGCTGTTGAACGAGGCTGACGAGTTGCCCGTGGAGGTACAGGCGGAGTTGGCCGCGATTTTTTCGCAGGCGAATTTCATGCCGCGGCTGATAGCAACCGCGCGGCGGCCGCTGGATGAACTTGTCGCCGAGGGCAAGTTCCGCGAGGATCTGGCTGAGCTGTTGGGCACAATTGTGATCGAGTTGCCGCCGTTGGCGCGGCGACGCGCGGACCTGCCGCTGCTGGCGCAGATGTTTGTGGAGGAGCAGAACGCGCGGGGAGAAAAACAAATCGGCGGGCTCACAACCGAGGCGTTGGATTTGCTCGACGGCTACGACTGGCCGGGCAACCTCGACGAGTTGGCGCTGGTGATTGCCGAGGCACACGAAACGGCCGAAGCGGCCAGCATCACGGCCGCCGATTTGCCGAAAACTATTCATCTGGCGGCCGACGCGGCGGGGCGGGCCCGGCAGCCGCTGGAGACTATCGTGCTGGATGAATATTTGGCGCAAATCGAACGCGAACTGTTACAGCGGGCCATTAAGCAAGCCAAAGGCAATAAGGCCAAGGCCGCCCGCATGTTGGGCCTCTCGCGGCCGAGATTGTATCGCCGCCTGCTGCAACTCGGGCTGGAAAAGGGCAACGCCGAAGAAGACTTGTCCGAAGAAATCGACTTTCAAGAGGATATGGAATAATCAAACCTCATGTCCATAAACAATGACCAATATCGATTACCGTCGCGGACGGGCCTGGGCTCGGGGCGGGTGATTGTTTGCGAGACGAGTGGCCGCTGGGCCGTGACGCTGGGGCGCGAGTTGAGGCCCTGTTGTCGGCCGACGGAAGATTTCTGCATCGAGCAAACCCGTAGCGTGGCCGAGTGTTGGCAGCGGCTGGACAATGCGCCGGCCGCATTCGTGGTGGTCGAGCTTACGCGCGGAAACATCGATGCCTGGCTGGATCGTATGACCGAATTGGAGTGCAGCTATCCGCTTGCAAGGGTGGCGGTTGTGGTTCGTCACGATCCGCTCGATAATGCATGCTTGAGCCGCTACCAATGGTTGGCCCGCGAGGCCGGGGCGGTGTTTGTGGGGACTTCCTTGCGAGCCCAGGGGCTGTTTGACGGGGAAATGGACGGGGAAATGGGCGGAGCACGCTTTTTGGCCGATGTTGTTTGTCGACACTTGCACCGCGAGCCACGTCCGCAAAAGAGTGTGTCGGAAGAGATTTGGGATAACTTACCCTGGAGAAAACATGAGTGATACGCAATTGACTTGCGATAAGGTAAAAAGTTTGCTTGGCCAGTTCAAGGATCCGGAGACGGGAAGAGATATAGTCGCGGCCAAACAGGTTCACGACTTAACGGTGAGCGACAACAAGGTTTCGGTTTGCCTGGGCCTGACAACGTTTTCATCCCCACTTTGGGAGGAGACGCGGGGGGGATTGGCAGAGTTTTTGCAAGAGCGATTGGGCGAGTCGGTCGAGGTCGAGGTTCGCACCGAGAAACACGAGCGCGCGGCCACGAAGATTGGCGAGGTCGGGCTGCGCGCCAAGGCCGTCGTGGCGGTCGGCTCCGGCAAGGGTGGCGTAGGCAAGAGCACGATATCCACAACACTGGCATACGGTCTTGCGCGAGCCGGCTGTAGCGTGGGACTGATGGACGCGGACATTTATGGACCAAGTATCCCCCACCTTGTCGGTACTAAAGAACGTCCGACTATGGCCGGTGAGCGGATTGTGCCGGTTACGGTCGACGGCGTTAAGATCCTCTCGATAGGCATGTTGGCGCCGCCGGATCAGGCCGTGATTTGGCGCGGCCCCATGCTGCACGGCGCCATCACGCAATTTTTACGCGATACGGAGTGGGGTGAACTCGATTGGCTGATCATCGACATGCCACCGGGTACGGGCGACGTGGCCCTATCTCTTTCCCAGTTGCTCCCACTTACCGGAGCGGTTGTGGTTTGCACGCCGCAAGACGTGGCGCTGCTAGACGCCGTTAAGGCCATATCCATGTTCCGGAAGGTGGATATTGACGTGTTGGGCATGGTCGAGAACATGAGCCACTTCGTTTGCCCCGATTGCGGCGCGCGTCACGAGCTCTTCGGCAGCGGTGGCGTTCGACAGCGGGCAGAAGAGCTAGGTATCCCGTTTTTGGGCGAGCTGCCGTTGAATGTTAGATTGCGTTTGCAAGGCGACTCGGGCGAGGTGCCCAGCAGCCTTGATGACGCCGATTCGAAGCCCTATTTCGATGCCATCTGTCGCGGATTGGTATCGAGTCTGGCCGAGCGGCGTCGCCAGAATCCGCTGAAGCCGTCGTTGCCGTTGCTTGGCTCCTGAAATCACGTAAGTGTTTACCCTGTAAACAGTTAGAGCCGCCAGAAAATTAGTTCGGGCGGCTCTTTCTCGTCGTGGCTGCTTGAAGGTTAGACCGTTGCTACTTGCAGGATTTGCAGGATTTTCGCTTGGCGGTCTTTTTCTTGGCTACTTTTTTGGCAACCTTTTTCTTCGCGACTTTCTTTTTAGCAACCTTCTTGGCTACCTTTTTCTTCGCGACTTTTTTCTTGGCTACCTTCTTTTTAGCAACCTTTTTCTTGGCCACTTTCTTAGCGACCTTCTTCTTGGCCACCTTCTTCGTTGCGGCCTTTTTGGCTACCTTCTTTTTGGCGACTTTTTTCTTAGCCACCTTTTTCGCGGCCTTCTTTTTAGCCGCTTTCTTCTTTGGCACGGTAACTCCTCCGTCCAAGGGTTCGCGGTAAGATTCGTTTGAGCCACTTATTACGTTTTAAACGTGGCAACTAAATCTCACCCTTGACAAGACAACCAAAACGCATCCAAGCAATCTTCGAAGGCTTCCTTTTAAGATTTTTTGCCGCCGAAGTGGTTAGCTTGCTATTACTTCAATAACTTAGCATGTATTTGTACGAATTATCGAAATAATATCAACACCATCTTTGCTATTTACGCAAGAATTCTTTGTTTTCGATTCATGGGAGACCTGTCCCACTTGCTTTGGAACTTGTATCCGCGCGTCGTTGATCGCCATCTCGCGCATCGTTTGATGATGCAATTGAATAACGAAGACGAAGTATGATATTGTACTATAAAAACCGTGTTATTCTTACGATGCGTTGTTGCTTGCGCGACCTTCTCGCGTCGCGTTGCGGAGTCTCTTTTGATAGTTGACGGCGTTGTTCGCAAGGCTTCCTTTTAGAGTCTGTAAACGGCTTAAAAAAGTTTGAAAAAAATTTCAAATTCATGCGATTAAACGGTTTTTTTTGCAGTGAACAACACGGTCAAGCAGGTAATTGCATGATTTTCATGTCACCTCGTGTTATTCACGGAGCATACTAAGCGCGAAGCGCAAGCAAGGAGCAATTGACGTTTCCGAGCTTCCAAGCCCCCCCTCGCTTGCGCTTCGCGCTTAGTATTTGAAGAGACATACAAAACCCGCGTTTGCGCTACGCGCTTAGTATTTGTTTTGCGACCAACCAAAGGGGCGAATTAGTAGCGCGAGTTGTGGTTATTGTAGGCTTGCAGGGCCGCGTAGCTGAAGTAGGCCAAATAGCCGAAAAGTAAAGGTATGAAAAGGTTTCCGTAAGATGTTAAGCCCGGAAATCCGACGCTGCGAACCGTGTTTGCGAGCGACAAAAGGGCTATTCCCGCGGCCGTTACCAGCGAAAGCGTTAACGAAATGCGAATGCCCTGTTTCGTGTTCAAACGCAGGCACACTTCGCGCGAAATACTACCGCCATCGAGTGGGTAAACGGGCAAAAGATTGAACAAGCCCCAAGTGATCGAGATGAAGAGAAGATCGAAAAGGAAAGAGAACAAAACCGGGTTTTCGATACCCCGGGGGATGAGAAGTGGACCGTAAGGAAAAGCAAACTTAGGTTCAACCGAATTGCCCGATGAAATGATCGCAACGACTATGAGGGCGGCGAAGAGGAACCCTGCCAATGGACCGGCGGCCGAGATCGCAATTTGTGCGCTAGTTGAGAAGGCACGTTGGTCTCTTACTTGCGAGGGGTTATATGAAGCGAGACCGCCCATACCGTATAGCGTTATACGCGGCGAGATGCCGTAGTAGCGCATCACCAGCGCATGGCCCAGTTCGTGAATCAGAATGGCTATGAACACAGCAATCACCCACACGAATACCAGCGGCAGCGGTGGGGTGCCCGCCATGCCGAAAACAAAGGCGATCAGCCAGAACATGGGGTGAATTCGCACGGGAAAGCCGAACAGCGTGAAGTGTATGTCGCCTTGTGTGGGTCGAGGTTCGCCGAGTAGCATTTTTTTGTGTCTCTTGTTTCTAAGCCACGCGACTGGGCACGTAGTGAGGACGTAGGGTTTTCGTTTCGTTGCGGCCGATCATTTCGAGGATGTACTCGGCCGCGCGCCGCGACGCGCCACCGTGGGCCACTTGGTCCTTGAGCAGGGCAAGCCGATTTTCGGTCGCTTGGCGGCTGTGCTCATCGGTCAGCCAGGAACATATATTATCGGCGATCTGACGCGATTTGTCTTCGCTGGTAAGATATTCGGGAAATAGAGCCGACTCAGCGTCTTTTCGGTTTTCTTCGACCGTCGTTTCGCGCGAGAGGAACAAATCGTCGACGGTCAGCAAGTTGACCAGCGTAATATACCTCGAACGGCGGAGAAAACTCTGCACTAAGTAGGCCGTGGGCGTAATCCAATACAGGATGGCCGTGGGCCGCTTGTGGTAGAGCAACTCCAACGACACCGAGCCCGAACAGGCCATGCAGCAGTCGGCCGCTTGCATCAGCTCAGGAGTGTGTCCTAAGTGTACTTCGATGGGCAGCGTGCTTTTGTTCGAATCGCCGTTATGGTTATCAAGTTTATCATTTAGTTGGGCAATTTCGTTATGCGCAATTTCGGCCTGGTGCGGTCTGAAAGCGGCCACGGCGAAACGCACGTCGGGCACTTCTTGGGCGATCAGATTGGCCGCCTTGAGGAACCATCGCAAGTTGTGCGTGACCTCTTGCGTGCGTGAG
This sequence comes from uncultured Planctomycetaceae bacterium, assembly GCA_964541935.1. Lineage (GTDB taxonomy): Bacteria > Planctomycetota > Planctomycetia > Pirellulales > Thermoguttaceae > JAFGTN01. The sequence continues at coordinate 7,274 of CAZISU010000180.1, forward strand.
CCCGGCAGAATGGTGACCAGCGGGCCGGGTTTGCTTTTCTCGCGGCGAACGAACTCGTTGTCGACCGCGTGACGGTTGACTTCGTCGAAGAACGGGTGTCCTACAAACGTGGCATTGCAACCACGCTGGGCGAACCATTTTTGCTCGAAGGGCAGGTTGCAGAGCACATGGTCGACGAAGCGACGCATTTTTTTGATCCGCCAGCCGGCCCAGGCCCAAAGTTGCGGCGGGCAATAGTAGAACACGGGTATGCCGTGGGCTTTGGCGCGGCGGGCGATCCACCAGTTGAAGCCCGGAAAGTCGATCAGCACCACCGCGTCGGGGCGATGGTGGCGGAAGTAACGGTCGGCTTGGCTGGCCAGATTCCAAAACTTGTGTATGTTCATCAGCGCGCGGGCAAACCACATCACGGCCAGCACGGTCAGGTCGGAATGTAAACGGCATCCGGCAGCGGCCATTTGCGGGCCGCCGTAACCGACGGCCTGGATGTTTTGGCCCTGCGTTTGAAGCTCGCGGATGAGGTTCGCGCCGTGCAAGTCGCCACTCGGTTCGCCAGCGGAAAAAAAGATCGTTAGTGGTCGATTTTCTGACATGTGTTCCCTTTCAGCGGGAAAGTATCGCACAATCGGCAACGTCTAAAAAGTGCAGTTTTGCGCAGTAAGCCCTTTTGCGGTAACAAGTTGTGGTTTTTGGGCCGCATTCGGAGGATCATCGGCGTGCGGAGAGCTGATTTTGGTTATTGGCAGAAGATTCCTGACGCGTTGCTAAATTATAGTGATTATTGTGGATTTGCAGGCGAAATAGAGTTAAACTATGAGTGGTTGTTCATCGTCCCCCCCGGTAAGTGCGTATGCAACGAAAGGGCCGTAATATGCTCAAGACGGTAGCCGTAAAGGCACTTCGATACGGAGCTGTCTATTGCGTCTTTGGAGTCTTCGGGATATTGATAGTCATGCTCCCGTGGTTCAGGAACTCCACAGGCCAAGACGAACACGATCAAGAGGGCGGCGAATTGGAGATGGGTGATGCTGAAATCGGGAATACGGTAGTCTAGAATCACCGGTAGTCTAGAATCACCGGTAGTCTAGAATCACCGGTAGTCTAGAATCACTGTAAGCCGAAACCCGACTCCCCCTTTCTTCAACCATGCTAGAACGTTTCCTGCTCTTTTGGCTCACGCTGCTCGGTCTGCTGGCCTATTTCTGGACGGCTCTTTTTCCGGACTTGATCGACCCGTTTCTGTTTAGCAAACCTTGGCTGAATTATCTTTTCGCCGTGGCCATGTTGGCCATCGGTTCGCTTTTGCCTCGGGATGAGATCTTGCAGGTGGCCCGCCGCTGGCCCACGGTTTTGGGAGGAACGTTTATCCAGTACACTGCCATGCCCTTGGCCGCTTATGGCGTGGGCCGATTGTTGGGGTTGGATGGCCCGCTGATGATCGGCGTCGTCATGGTCGGTTGCGTGCCCGGCGCTATGGCTTCGAATG
>CAZISU010000181.1:0-8737 GCA_964541935.1 uncultured Planctomycetaceae bacterium
CTTGCCAGTCGTCCACAGCCTCGATGATCTTGACGGGATCCACCTGTGCCGGCCGCGAAGGGTCCATGTCGGGTATGACTGTCGTTACGCCCATGGCACAGTTGAACAGCCCGAACAAGGGGAAGCCTGGCAGATCGATCTCGCCCTGCTCGATACCATAAAAATCGCGAATCTCGGTGACCTGGGCGTCGAAGTTGCCATGCGAATACAAAACGCCCTTGGGCGGGCCCGTGCTGCCGGTGGTGAAGATGATGGCGGCCGGATCGTCGGCCGCGGTGTCGGCAATATTGCTGTTTGCCGTGCCCATCGCCGGGTCGCGATCCGGCCTACGGAGTTTTGCCAATGTCGTGCCGCCCCAGAACCAACGCCGGCCGACGGTGACGTTGTAGCGTGCCCGCGGGAAACGGTGTCGCAGTACGGTGCGGATGGCTTGCGCGACGGGTATGGCCACAAACCCTTCGGGCTCGGACTCTTGCAGGCAGTGGATCATGTTTTTGCCGCCCATGCCGGGGTCGATCAAGATCGAGACCATGCCGGCCTTCATGGTGGCAAACACCAAAGAGATAAAGTCGATGCCCGGCTTTACCAACATCGCCAACCGCGTGCCGCGAGGGATGCCCATCTCGGTAAGTCCCCGCGCAATGCGGTCGCTGTCCTCGTCCAATTCCCGAAAACTAACCTGCCGATAAACCCGCTTTCGGCGGCCATCATTCTTCCGGCCGTCATATCCCAGCGGCTCGACAACCGCCACGGCGTCGGGCATGATCTTGGCCATTGCGGTAAGCCTAGCGGCCACGTTGACCACTGGCAAGTTTATTGAAGGTTTCGTCATTTGGTCTCAACTTAGCAGTAGTTTGACAATTCGGCCCGATTATACCACAATGTTTTTCGACGTTCATGGGGGCCCATGGGCATTGTCAAGACGGGAATTCAGCGAGGGGACGACAAGCAATGGCGAAAAAATCAAAAGATGAGCGGGTGCAAGCATTTCTTGATGAACTTCAGGCCAGCGACCCTGAAAAGTCAATAATCGTGCAACAACTACGAAGAATGGTTATTACTTGTTATCCAAAAGTGAACGAGCGAATAATGTATGGGGGGATAATGTTTTCTCTGGAAGAAGATTGTGGCGGGCTGTTTGTAAGAAAAAACCATATCTCTTTTGAGTTCGGGCAGGGCTTTGCGATGGATGACCCCAAGAAAATCCTAGAGGGGGCCGGTAAATTTCGCCGCCATCTAAAGATACGCTCTTGGGAAGAGATCAAAAAAAAGGATGTGGCTTTTTTTGTTAAGCAAATAGCCCAATTGAGATGATCGCAAATGGTAATAATGGAAAGATTCCTACACTCGCTGCTCGGGGCATTTATGGGGGCCATTATCGCAATTAGCAGCCTTTGGTTTTTCGATGACATCAATTGGATATTCGTGTCAATTTCCGCGGCTGTGTGCGGAGTTCTTGCCTTTGCGGGAGGCGAATCAGTCCTCGATTGGTTCAAAGAGCTTTGGTGGTGGTCGTGAACTGGGTAGTTACCCCCTCCAGCGGACGCCCCCTTTGACGAATCAGCCAAAACACTTTACAAAATATGTTCTCGGGCGTCTTCGCTCGGTATCGAACGAGGGGCCCCCGCAATGGGGACCTGCGAACCTGGTCAGGGACGAAAGTCAGCAGCCATAAGCGGTCATCCTCATGTGTGTGGGGTCTCTCGTTCGACGCCGATCGGCCCGTTCTCGCGTACCACGGACGGTCTTGACGGGTAGGCCGGGTCTCAACCCGGCGGGTGAGGCAGACAAGCAGCCGTCGCAAATGCCGGGTTGCAACCCGGCCTACGTTACTGAGCCCAATGTCAAACACAACGACACATCAGTCTCCCCAATCCGCCAATCCCGAATATGTCGTCGTCGCGCGTCGATACCGACCGCAGACGTTCGACGAGCTGATCGGCCAGGAGCACATTGCCCGGGCGTTATCTAATGCTATCTCCACCAACCGGGTGGGGCACGCGTACCTGTTCACGGGCGCCCGCGGCACGGGAAAGACGTCGGCCGCACGGATTTTGGCCAAGGCGCTCAACTGCGAGCACGGCCCCGCGCCGGTGCCTTGTAATAAGTGCGAGATTTGCGAAAGCATCAGCAGCGGCGATGACATCGACGTACTGGAAATCGACGGTGCCAGCAACCGCGGTATCGACGAGATCCGCCAGCTTCGCCAAAACGTGGGCATTCGGCCCAGCCGCGCGAGACTGAAGATCCACATCATCGACGAAGTCCACATGCTCACCCGCGAGGCCTTCAACGCGTTGTTGAAGACACTGGAAGAACCGCCCGAGCATGTGAAGTTCATCTTCTGCACGACCGATCCCAACAAGATCCCGATCACGATTCTGTCGCGCTGTCAGCGGTTCGATTTCGCGGGCATCGTGGCCGCTTCGATCGCCGCACGGCTGCAACAAATCGTTGAGCTAGAAGGCGTTTCGGCCGAGCCCGCGGCCATCGAGGTCTTGGCCCGCCGGGCCGCCGGTTCGATGCGCGACGGTCAATCGCTGCTGGAACAGCTTTTGGCGTTTGCGCCCGAGAATATAAGCGTCGACGACGTCAACAACATGCTGGGCACGGCTGGCGACAGCCGCATGATGGACCTGCTCGAACATCTGGTCCAGCGCGATTCGGCCGCCGCCCTGGCCGATCTAGACGCCGCTCTGGCCCAAGGTGTGGACCACTCGCTGCTGCTGGAACAGCTTTTCGGCTACCTGCGCGATTGCATGACGGCCGCCGTGGGCTGCTCGCCCGACGTGCTGCTCTACGCCTCGCCGGCCAGCCAGGAGCAAATCGCAGCCGCGGGCAACTCCCTGGGCTTGCAAACCATTCTGGCGGCCATGCAAATCATCGAGCAGGCGCTTTCCCGCCTGCGACAAAGCACGCAATCACGCATTCTGGCCGAACTGGCCCTGGTGCGGGTTTGTGCCCTGGAAGACCTCGACGAGCTTTCGTCCCTGGTGGCCCAGGTTCAATCCGGCGCGGCAACGTCTGCCCCGGTATCTCGCCCGATGGCACCTCGTCCGATGGCCCCATCCCAAGCAGCCACGCCGCAAACTGTCCCTTCTCAAGCAACTCCGTCTCAGACTGTCCCGCCGCAGTTAAAAAAAAAGGACGTAGCTGAACCCGTCGCGGATTCTCCGCCCCCACCGGCAGACGAGCCGGTTGCAGTTCCGCCCGCCGTTGAGACGGTTGCACCTCCACCGGCCGTTGACGATTCTCCCGAGCCGTTGCCGCCGCCGGAATCTGATTTGAATGACCCTGACGGTGATGATTCACCCCCTCCCGAGAATACCCCGGCTACCGCGTTAACCCCCGAAAATGTCCACCAGATCTGGCAACGTGTGCTGGAAAGTTGTTCGGGTCTTGCGGTCGAAAACGCCAAGCAGTTTGATCACGTAGCAAATTCCGCGCCAAATCGACTGGTCGTCTCATTTAAAGCGGGGTATACTTTTGCAAAGTCAATTTGCGAGAAACCCGAGCACGCCGCCCGGTTCCAGGGGGCCTTATCCGAGATCCTCGGCACCCCGGCGTCAATCGAGTTTCGACTCCTCGAAGGCGACGTCAAGCAAGAGGCGGCCGAACACGCGGCCCGTATCGTTTCGCCCCAACAGCGAAACATGGATGCAGCAGCCCATCCGTTCGTCCGCCGCGCCGAAGAGTTGTTCGGAGCCCAGCCCACTCGGGTGAGTGAACCTAAGAAAGAATCTTAAGCGTTTATCAGCAAAAAAAGATTTAGCGTGGGAGTATAAACGTGTTCAAAGGACTCAGTGGGATCGGTTCGCTGCTGAAGCAAGCCCAAGAGATGGGCGGGCGGATGCAGGCCATCAACGAAGAACTAAAAAGCCGTCGCACCACCGGTTCGGCCGGCGGTGAAATGGTTACTATCGAAGTCAACGGGCTGAACGAGATTCTCGGTTGTCGCATCGACCAGCAGTTGATCGATGCGGGCGACCGTGAACTGATCGAAGACCTGGTCGCCTCGGCCGTCAACCAGGCCCTCACAAAGGCCAAGGAACTCCACGCCGAAGCCATGCAGTCGCTAACCGGCGGCATGCAGTTGCCGGGCTTGGACGAGGCCATGAAAAAAATGATGGGCGGCCAAATCGAGGAAGACGCAACCGACGACGAAGAGAAAACGGACGGATAAAACGTGGCGGAAATTACTCAATCGGTAACGGATCTGATGGTCGAACTGGCCAAGTTACCTGGCGTCGGCAAGAAATCGGCCGAGCGGCTGGCCTATCACATCTTGCGTCAAAACAAGGCCGAGGCCCTGGCTTTGGCCAACGCCATCCGCAATGTCAAGGAGAACGTCCGCTATTGCAGCCACTGTTTCAATCTCTCCGAGGGCGAAGAGTGTCTCATCTGCCAGGATCCGCGCCGCGAGCAGTCGACGATTTGCGTGGTACAACAGCCCCGCGACCTGATGGCCTTGGAGCAAACGGGCGTCTACCGCGGGCTTTACCACGTGTTGCTCGGCCGCATTGCCCCACTGGAGGGTATTGGACCCGATCAACTCACCATTGAAGCACTGGTCGAGCGGATTCGCGGCGGAACGTTCAAAGAAGTCATCATGGCCACCAATCCGACCATCGAGGGCGACGGCACTTCGCTCTATATTTCTAACCTCCTGGCCGAACTTCCCGTCAAAATAACAAGGCTTGCTCGCGGGATAACCTCCGGGAGTGTGCTAGAATATGCTAATAAAGAGATGCTGACGGACGCTATGTCCGGGCGGCAGCAATTTTAGTCATAAATGAGGAATGAAGGAAATCAGAATGACGAAAGAATTAAGAATGACTGAATGCCGAAGGTCGAAATTTTCGTCATTCGAGCTTCGACATTCTTTCTTCATTCTGATTTCGACATTCGTCATTCCTGTCCTCTATCCTCTGTCCTCTACCCTCTAATAAAATATGCGACTATCCCTCGGCCAAGAACTCCGAATGCTGCAAAAGCAGGTGCTTGCACCGCGCATGATCCAATCGATGGAGATTTTGCAGCTACCGATCTTGGCCTTGCAGGAGCGGATCGAGCAGGAGATGGAAGAAAATCCGGTCCTCGAGATACAGGAACTCGACCCGGATCTGCCCACCGAAAGCATCGATGAAGTCGAATCGCCCGACGCGCTTACCTCCGAGGAAAAAGAACTCGTCATCGACGAGAAAAACAACGAAGATGACTTCGAGCGGCTCTTAAACCTAGACGAAGATTGGCCCGAGCAGTACGAGGAACGCACCCGCCCGTCCAGCAGCCAGGTGGAACAGGAAGGCCAGCGCAAGCACGACGCCATGGCCAACATGACGGCCCGCCCGCAATCGCTGGAAGATTACCTTCACGACCAATTGGGCTGGTTCGAACTCGATCCCAAGCTCCGCGCCATGGCCGACCGTATCGTCTATAATCTGGACACCAACGGCTGGTTGCCCAGCAGCCTCAACGACCTGCTGGGCCCCGACGCCACGGATGAAGACAAAAAATTGGCCGAAAAGGCCTTGAAGCTCGTGCAACGCCTGGACCCGCGGGGGGTCGGCGCGCGCGATCTGCGCGAGTGCCTGCTGTTGCAACTTTCATCCGGCATGTTGTGCTACGAGCAACTGCAGACCCTAATTTCCAGTCACCTCGAAGATATCGAGCATAACCGCCTGCCCGTCATAGCGCGTCGCACCGGCTATTCGATCGAGATGATCCAAGACACGCTGGCCGAACTCCGCAAGCTCAACCCCAAGCCGGGCGCCGATTTCAGCGAAGCCTACGTGCCCAACGTCACGCCAGATGTGTTCATCGATCAACGCGACGACGGCGGCTACGAAGTCCGCCTCGAAGATGGCGACACGCCCAGCCTCTTCATCAGCCCGCAATACCGACGCCTGCTGCTCGATCCCAACACGCCCACCGAAACCCGCGAGTACATCAAGCGCAAGCTCAACTCGGCCCAATGGCTGATCGATTCCATCCATCAACGCCGCGGCACGCTCACGCGCGTGGCGCAAGCCATCGTCGACCACCAAACGGCTTTCCTCGACAAGGGCCCCGAGGCCATCGAGCCCTTGAAGATGCAGCAGATCGCCGACAAGGTCAAGGTACACGTAACCACCGTCAGCCGCGCCGTCGACGACAAATGGATCCAAACCCCGCGCGGCATCTTCCCGCTCAAACGTTTCTTCGTGGGCGGAACCGTAGCAGCCGACGGTGAAGAGGTCGCCTGGGATACCGTGCGTATCAAGCTGCAAGAGATCGTCGATAACGAAAACAAGCAAAAGCCCTACAGCGACGAAGCCCTGGTCGAAGAACTGGCCACCCACGGCATCACCGTCGCCCGCCGCACGGTGACGAAATATCGTAAGGCCATGAACATCCCCAGTTCCCGGCAGCGACGGGATTGGAAAAAAAGCTAGACGGGGCGTTGAAAAAGCTGCCGTAGAGCCATCTTGCTAGCCCTTTCTTGACCACTGGCCATTTGGATTGACGGTTAACGGAAAATCTGGGTGCTCTTGCTTCCACCTACGATACTGTTGGATAATAGACATAGTAATTGTCCCCTGACTCTTTCCTTTTGCTCAACCTTAGGGCACCTGCGACAGTAATTAAACGGAATACATGTCTACTAAATACTTCTATAAACTATATAAATAGTGCAACCCTTAAGGGAAAGAAGATATTGCCAATGTCAAATGCACCTTCCTCCAGCACCCCTCAAATGAGCCCCGAAGAGGCCGTCCGCCGCGTTACCCAGGCACGGCAACGCCTGCTCGCTGAAATTCACAAGGTGATTATCGGGCAGGACGAAATGATCGAGCAGATGCTGATATGCATGTTTGCACGCGGCCATTGCCTTACGATCGGCGTGCCCGGACTGGCTAAAACACTGACTATTTCCACGATTTCCAAGGCCCTGCATCTGGCGTTCAGCCGTATTCAGTTTACGCCCGACCTTATGCCCAGCGACATCACGGGCACGGAGATCATCGACCAGGACTCGGCCACGGGCAAACGAATTTTCCGCTTCGTACACGGCCCGATTTTTTCGAACATCGTTCTGGCCGACGAAATCAACCGTACGCCGCCGAAAACCCAAGCCGCCTTGCTGCAGGCCATGCAAGAACACGAAGTTACGGCCGCGGGTAAAACCTATCCACTCGAACAGCCGTTCTTCGTCATGGCCACCCAGAACCCCATCGAGCAGGAAGGCACCTACCCGTTGCCCGAGGCCCAGTTGGACCGCTTCATGCTCTCGATCAATATTGGCTACCCCACACGCGAAGAAGAACGCGATATCGTTTTGGCCACCACGCAAACCACGAGCCACGATATCCGTCCCGTTTTAACCGGCAAAGACATTATCTGGATCCAATCGCTGGTGCGGCAGGTGCCCACCGCGCGGCACATGGTAGACTATGCGGTCGATCTGGTTCGCGCCACTCGTCCCAAGGAAGATTCCAGCCCAAAATTCGTCAAGAACTGGTTGGCCTGGGGCGCCGGTCCACGCGCGGCCCAAAATATTATCCTCGGCGCAAAGGCGCGAGCGATCCTGCACGGTCGCTTTGCCGTCAGCGCCGAGGACATCCGCGAAATCGCCTTCCCCGTGTTGCGGCACCGACTTTTCACCAACTTCAATGCCGACGCCGAAGGGGTGGACGTCGATCAGGTGATCGAAAAGATCCTCGAAGTCGTGGAAGAACCTGCCTACGGCGAGCCGTCTGCGCCCAAGCAGCAGACAATCAAGCCGCTACCCAGTTCCGTACAGCCCAATTCCGTTCAGCCCAATCCGGTTCAACCCAGTCCGGCAACGCCGCCACCGCCAAAACCCGCTTCGTCGCCGCTGCCGCCGCCCAGCCCGGCAAAGCCCACCTCGTCGATTTTGCCACCGCCGGCTCCTACGTCACCGCCCGGGCCGACGCCACCACCGGGACCAACTCCGCCGCCGGTTCCATAACGTTTTGTTGCGAATTCGACAAGCAGTTTATCGAGCGAGTAAAATGTTAATGATTTGTCAAGGAGGTTTACCATGCGTCGCGTTCTAGTTTCTCTCGCTGTCCTCTTCCTGTCCGGTTCTTTCGCACACGGCGACGAGCCCTTGCGAAGTCAAGCCGCCACGGCTTTGCGAAAGGGCACCGAGTTCTTCCGCAACAAGGTTGCCACCGAGGGCGGTTACCTGTGGCAATACAGCGAGGATCTTTCACGCCGCGAAGGCGAGGGGCGTGCTTCGGATTCCGTTGTCTGGGTGCAACCGCCGGGAACACCGTCGGTCGGCTTGGCGCTGCTGGAAGCCTATCACCGCACGGGCGACGAATATTACCTCGACGCCGCACGCCAGGCTGCGTACTGTCTGGTGCGAGGGCAACTCAAGTCGGGCGGTTGGGCGTATCACATTCAATTCAATCCATCGCGGCGAAAAAAGGTCGCCTATCGAGCCGATGCAGATCCGAATGCCATGAAGCGCGGAGCCAATACGACTACGCTCGACGACAACGTAACCCAAGAGGCCCTCCGGCTTCTGATGCGGCTGGATAAGACGCTCGATTTCAAAGATGCGCAAATCCACGAAGCGGCCCAGTATGCGTTGCAACGGTTACTGGCGGCCCAGTATCCTAACGGCGCCTGGCCGCAACGATATATCGTTCCGCCGCGGGCAGATAAGTTTCCCGTCAAAAAGGCTTCTTATCAGAAAACCTGGTCGTGGGAGTATCAAGGCAAGCCG
>CAZISU010000182.1:0-8736 GCA_964541935.1 uncultured Planctomycetaceae bacterium
GGAAGACGTCGATAGAGTAGCCCACTGCTTGGAATGTGAAGAAGGAAATGCCTACTGGAAGAAGAATCTGAGGAACAGGAAGCTCAATCGAGACGCCAAGAAGATCGATCGCCAGGTTCAATGATTGCACTGCAAATCCGACATACTTAAATGCGAAGAGGATGCCGAAGCTTCCTATGAGGCTCAGTGATAGGTAGATCTTTCGGCGCCTCTCTGCTTGTTCCCTTTCCATAGCAAGCCCTGCGGCATAGTTTAGAAGGGTCATGGCAACAAGGAGAATGAGGTACTCAGCACGCCACGAAGCATAGAAGTAGTAGCTTGCTACAAGAAGGAGCCAGTTACGGAATCGATGTGGAATCATCCAATAGAGAAACGCTGTCGCTACAAAGAAGGCAAGAAAGGACAGCGAGTTGAATGCCATCACTAATATTAACTAGAAAAGTACATTCATGCATGCTGTTGGCCTTAGCTTGACGGGCGAGATATACTTTCTATCAAACACAGTGCTGAGGACCACGGGCGTAAGCCCGTGGGTGAAAGCACTCCAGCCGAAGGCTGGTAGCTGTGCTTAACTCCAACTAACGATTCAGGATATTCTTGGACCATGGACGTCCGGCTGAGTGCACATGGAGCGTATCATCATGAGTTTCATGTCGTATGGATTCCCAAGTATCGAAAAAGAATTCTGAAGGACGAACTCAAAGATTTTATTGGGGAGAGGCTGCACGATATTCAGAGCTACCATCCGGACATAGAGATCGAGAAGCAGAGTATTCAGGCAGATCATGTGCACTTGGTCATTATCATCCCTCCGAGATACTCGGTATCGGCGATTGTGGGAAGGATCAAAGCAAACACGAGTCGTGATGTTCGGAAGAATTTTCCATGGGTCAAGAAACTGTATTGGCGCAACGAGTTTTGGTCACCAGGCTTCTTTTCCTCCACGGTGGGCATTGATGAAGAAGTCATCAAGAGATACGTTGAGTTTCAGGAAAAGGTTGACACAGGGCATATCCAGCTAGGATTAGATTTTACAGTGCCACGGGCGTGAGCCCGTGGGTATCTACTGGCTACGTGGTCCCTTCGCAACATCTGCCGTCTATGAGCAAAGTTGGAAACTAGCTAATACGGCCCTCAACACGGCGCAAGATTCCCCTTCTGGTCGGCTGAAAGCGCGCCTAAACGCCCCCGCTGGGTTGGAGGGCTCGTGTTTTTGTTGGGTCATTCGCTCCTAAGCTAACTACAGGCCTCAGAGTTTCTCCCTGTAAGGCAATCCCAATCTGGATGCAAACAGCGTTCAAGGCATTAAAGAACTGCTTCATCCACTCACGAATCGTTCGCCATAGCCCCTTACACAGGACAAAGAACTTGCTCCAAAGCCCTTGATAGTCCCTCCACCTTGCGAAGTACTTAATAAGTTGGAGGGGTGATGGTTTCAGGGTGTTCAGAGAATACAGGGAGATAGAGGAGGGTCCTTGTCTCTGCGTGGTTTTGACTCCTATTTCTTCCATGAACCCGGCGACCTTTGCTACTCGATCCGGTGAGATCCCGGCGAGTTGTCCTAACGCCGCATGTGTGAGCATTGTTGGCTTGAAAGCTTTTGCCTCTTTCAGAGCAACCAATATACGGGCTACCGTTTCAAACTGAGGCTTATGGACACGTTCAGAGCGACTCCGGTTGCTTGGATACGCTCGGATCAACTGAACAGCGAGAGATTCATGCATAGCCTTTCCCTGTGCGTTATGGATGGATTCGAGCCTGTCTACCCTCAAACCATAAGTATTCTTCCAGATGCACTCGAATGCGGCTGTTGGTTCAGATTGCTTATCAGGGTAGGCTCCGTATTTAGGCCGTGTCTGATTGAGTCGCCAGCGGTACTTCCTTCACATTCCCCTCTTGGGAATGCGCCATGACTGCGTTCTTTGCCTTCCGATTCCAATCAAGCCCGCAGTATCGATACAACTTCTCAAATCCTTCGAGAGGAACTTCAGCAAGTTGCTCGTGGATGACAAACAACCAGCCTGGATGTGCTCGCTGATATTGATGAACCGCTGAGTATATTGCGTTCCACATGAGAATGGCTTGGTCAATCACGTCTCTGTTCCTATTCGAAGCGTATTCGTTAATTTCATCTCGGAATGAAGAGAGCAGATTATCAATTAGCTCTTGCTGCTGGACCCAGTGCGCAAAATCGAATTGCCAATCAAGCCTCTTCAGACTCGAGGCGAACGCCAATGGATGTCTAATCATAACAATCACCTGCATGTTGAACCTCTCCGCAATCCACTCCGCGCTAAACAGAGCGAGAGGATCCTTCAGCAGGGGGCGCTTATGTCGAAAGCGTGCATTCAGGGCGAAAACAGAATCCCTCCCAAGGCGCAGAAAGTGACGGAGATTCCTCGCCTTGCGAAACCCATCAAGTGTGGGGTAGCGTATGTCTATGACCCTCTGCAGAGATCTTTCATACTCTTCTTCATTCTCGGGATTAAGGTAGAAATACCAGTAGGGGACTTGCTCCTGCCATGCGGGCCCTACAGTACCTGCATTGAACGGTTCGTGAATGTAGAAAGCATCTCCGCCCGCGCAAAGCATTCGCCCTACCCAAGTTGTGCCCGAACGATGCGCTCCTGTCACTAGTATTGGAGCATCCATGATCCTTATTTCTAGTCCTCCCTCTGATACACCAATCGTAGTTAAGCGAAGTTCATTCTCCCTCTCTGCAGTCGCTGCATTTCCTTCTAATCATACAGTTTAGCAATGGTTGGCTAGAACAGCCATGTTTTCGCCAATGTCCATGCTCCCAGCGCAACGACGAGAATCCCCAACCCAACTCTGATTTTGTCTTCCGATTCAAATTTCGACGTAATGAATGGACCAATAAGCGCACCGGCAATCGCCCCAATACCTAGGTAGATCACGAGATTCCACGTCGATAGTCCGTTCTGCAGCAAATAGGCCAAGAATCCCACGATGCAAATTGGAACTTCCGACAGCGTTGTAGCGCCAATGGAGCTGCGAGTTGCTCGCCCCGAAATCATCTGACCGGCCGTCACAATCGGGCCAAACCCGCCGCCTGAGAGTCCCTTGTTGAACGCACTAATGGCTCCGATCAACAGAATCTTGCGCCACGAGAAGGTGAATCGGCTGCGCAGGACAAGAATTGTCCCCATCACAAGGACCAGCACGCCAATATAGGTATTCAAAGCAGTCTTGGAGATACTCATGGCAACCACAGATGCGACAACCGTAGCCACGATTCCCAACAATGAAACGACAATGACGACCTTAGAATCTCGTGTCGTCGCTCTCTTCAAATACCTGAATAGACCCGAGCCCGGCTGCCGTTTCAGCGCTTCGTTGTTTACGCTGAAATCGGCATTGTGCAATCGATGGTGTCCAATCGCTGAGATGAACCCGCTGATCCCTTGCGTTAGCAGGATCGATGGAACAACGACGAGCGGATTGTAGCCCGCGATTATCAGTACAGGCGAGAGAATTGTTCCGTAAAGCATGCCCAGAGATGAATCAAGTAGCTCTCCAAGAAACCCTCCTAGGATAAGCAGAACTGCATGGATGTCCATTCTAGTACTCTCCTTTGACTTACCGACAAACGCGGAGTGATGGAACGCAGACATTGCTCGGAAGAAAGCATCGGCTCCTTGGCAAGCAACACGTCTTCCGCGATAAATCGCTGAAGAAGACACGCAGGTTTGTATTTTGGATTGACGAAGAGGAGTGGCAGGTTAACGCTAACCCACCCGTTCGAATGAAATGATTGCCATTAGGCTGTTCTGGATCAGCGTTCAACATGTCCATAGCCCTCGATCATTGTCTCTTCCCCAATGCAGATGTCGGTCAACTCACACGCAAAAGTGAGCAAGGATACGAGAAGTAACGCCTCAATGCCAGCATGAGGAGATCGGGCGCAGATAGGTAGGCAGCAGATCACACGATTACGTCGATGAGTCGGACTCATCTCGTGCATTGTTCCGAAGGATCCCACGCGCGATCAGCGTGTCTGTAACCTCCTTGACGAGTTCCTCTACCATTCGTAAGTCTGTCTCGGCAACGATCTCCGGCTCTTTCGGTTCTTCATAGGGGGATGAGATGCCTGTGAATTTCTGAATCTCTCCACTTCGCACTTTCTTGTAGAGGCCGTTCGGATCACGGCGCTCGCAAACTTCGAGACTGCACTTCGCGTGAATTTCGAAGAACCGGCCCTCGGGAATTAGGGATCGAGCAAGGGCTCTGTCCTTCTCGAAGGGGGATATGAACGCACAGATGACGATGTCGCCGGACTCGAAGAAAAGTCTCGCTGCTTCACCAGCTCGGCGAATGTTCTCAGAGCGGTCGTCATCCGAGAAACCGAGATCTCCGCATAAGCCATGTCGAATGGTATCCCCGTCAAGAAGCATGGTGTGATGTCCTGATTCGAACAGTCTCTTTTCAAGCGCGCTGGCAATCGTCGACTTGCCAGATCCCGAATAGCCTGTGAACCAGAGAACGGCAGCTTTGTGCCCATTGCGCGCTTCCCTCGCCTCTTTCGGGATGTTCCATCCACTCCAGACTGTATGAGGCGATTTCGTCTGCGGCGATGGCTCTGCTGTCTTGTCCGTCAATCTATCAAGGGTCCGCGCTGCGCCTCGGATCATGCCAGCAGCAACGGTGTTACTCGTATGGGGGTCAATGAGGATGAAACTGCCGGTTCCGTGGTTGTTCTTGTAGCTGTCAAAGAAGAGGGGAGAAGCGGTTCGGATTTCCACCCTGGCGATGTCATTGAGTGACAACGTTTCAGCCGCTTCTCTGTGAAGCGTATTGACGTCAATTTTGTACAAGACACGCGAGATATACGCCTTGACAACCTTCGTTGTCTGCTTCAGCAGATAGGCCGTGCCAGCAGACATCGCCGCCTCGTCCATCCAGCAGACAATCGCTTCCAGGTGGTTGCCCACCTGGGGCAGATTGTTCTTCCGAACAATCATGTCTCCTCGGCTGATATCGATCTCATCCTTCAGTGTCATGACGACGGACTGCGGCGTAAAGGCCTCTTCCAACTCCGTGTCATAGGTGACGATCGATTCCACAGATGACGCCCTGCCCGATGGAAGGACGATGATGTCTTCTCCCACACTGATTGTGCCTGACGTGATTCGGCCAGCGAAGCCTCTGAAGTCGAGATGCGGACGAATAACATGCTGCACAGGGAAACGGAAGTCTTGCAGATTCCTGTCTGCTGTAACGTGGACGGTTTCAAGCTGATGCAGAAGCGTTGCCCCGTCGTACCACGGCATGTTCTCGCTCTTCATTGTCACGTTGTCGCCGTTGAGTGCCGAGACGGGAATGAAGGTAATGTCGTGGATGTCCAGCTTCCCAGAGAACGCCTGATAGTCTGCAACGATTTCACTGTAGACGTCTTGCGAGTAGTCGACAAGATCCATCTTATTCACTGCCACAATCAGATGCGGAATCTGCAGGAGAGACAGCAGGATCCCGTGACGTTTGGATTGTGTCAGCACGCCGTTGCGGGCATCGATCAAGATGATGGCCAAATCGGACGTGGATGCTCCGGTCACTGTATTTCGCGTGTATTGCACATGCCCTGGGGTATCGGCAATGATGAACTTCCGATTCGGAGATTCGAAGTATCGATAGGCCACATCAATGGTGATTCCCTGTTCCCGTTCAGCGGACAACCCATCGAGCAGCAAGGCGAGATCTACGTCACCTTGTCCCCGCTTGTGTGATGTCTTTTCCACCGCTGCATACTGGTCCTCAAAGATAGATTTCGTCTCGTATAGAAGCCTGCCAATGAGCGTGGATTTCCCATCGTCAACACTGCCTGTCGTAACAAAGCGAAGAAGGCTCTTCTCTCTCGTTGTCATTAGAAATATCCCTCTTTCTTCTTGTCTTCCATGGCTGCATCACTGGCAAGATCAATGACGCGATTCTCGCGTTCTGACTTCCTCGTATTGACGACCTCAACAAGGATGTCCTCTAGTGTTGTCGCCTCGGAGGGAATTGCTCCCGTACAGGGGATGCATCCAAGGCTCCTGAAACGGCATGTAACCTTCTTGATCTCCTCGCTGCTGTACTGTGTATCTTTACTGTCCTGGACTGTTGAGAAGGCTGAGAAAGGAATTAGCGTTCCGTTTCGTTCGATCACTTCGCGCTCTTGCGCAAAGTAGATGGGCACAACGGGGATCTTCTCCAGCCGTATGTAGTTCCAGATATCGACTTCAGTCCAATTGCTCAGCGGAAATACGCGAACCGTCTGCCCCTCATTCAATCGCGTGTTATAGAGATCCCACAGCTCAGGGCGCTGATTTTTGGGATCCCACTGTCCGAATTGATCTCGGATGGAGAATACCCGTTCTTTTGCACGCGACTTCTCCTCTTCTCTGCGTGCACCGCCAAAGGCTGCATCAAAGCCGTGTTTCTTCAGGCCATCGAGCAAGGCCTGTGTCTTCAGATACGAGCAGCATTTCTCAGTTCCCAGAGACAAGGGATGACACCCCTTACCGATCCATTCCTCGTTACTCTCGACAATGAGTGTAGCCCCGATCTCGTCACAGAATGTGTCTCTAAACTCGTACATCTCGGGGAACTTGTACCCGGTATCGATGTGCATGAGAGGGAATGGGAACTTGCCTGGATAGAACGCCTTTTGAGCAAGTCGGACCATGACGCTTGAGTCCTTGCCTACAGAGTAGAGCATGACAGGGTTTTTGAACTCTGCAACAACCTCTCGCATGATGTGAATCGATTCGGACTCAAGCTGCTTCAAATACGGCAGATTGTATGGTGCCATTGGTGCGCGTCTCCTTCTGCTCTCAGATCATCAAGATAGTATCACCGATTGGTGCTGTTTCCCCGCCATCAGGGTAGGCGTTCGCTCACCCCAAACTGCAAGATAGGAGGGGACAGTCCCCTTAGGGGACTGTCCCCCGTTGCGATTCTGTATGATCCAGATAGGCGTCTTCGCGCGAGTCTGCTGCTTCTCCCCGAAACTGACGACATCTTACTCTCGCCAAGTCGCCAAGGAATGCCGGTTCTATGATTGAAACCATGAGCCTGGTTCTAACTCTGTGCAGTCCTCCGCGCCTTTGCGTCTGCCTGTGCGTGCCCGTACGCAGACAGGTCTTTGCGCGAGAAGCTTGCGAAACACACGCACGCAACCGCGAAATACACACAAGAAGTACTTCGGGGGCACACTACACTTCTTGTACGGCACGAACTTGGCCTTTCTTTGTCCGTGGTAGCTCTGTCTCATTTCAACAATTCCCTGAGCCTTTCTACGCTCAGATCTGCGTCTCTCAAGATGCTTCGCAAGGTCTTTGGATGGAGAATCTTCCCTGCATGCCAAGGTACGGTTACCCTATTGCCCTTTTCGTTCCGGTAGATCTTATGGCTCCCACTCTGGCGTGTGAGCAAGAACCCTGCACGTTCCACCGCTTTGATGACTTCATTCGCTGTAATTCTCGGCAGCCGTTCACTCATACGGTGACTTCCAAGGAAGTAAGACTGACGGCTTCATCCTGGGGAATTTCCTCCCCTATCTCCAACCGATCCTCCACATGAAGGCGGATGGCATCCTTAATGTTCTCCAGAACCTTTTCATAGGTCTCCCCTTGGGTGTAGCACCCTTGTAGTTCAGGACAGAAGGCGAAATATGCCTCTTCATCCCGTTCGATAACTACGGAAAAGCGATAGTTCTTCATGTTAGCCTCCGCTTAGGGTCAGATCTCTGTTCTTCGTGTTTTCTCGCCTCGGCACGTCGATACCCCTGTTGAGAACCGATTGACGGGGGGGGGCATCTCGTCTCTGTGCACATCTTAGGCAGTTTGGTTAAGACGACGTCTCGAATACTCCCTGCAATCCGAACGGTTTCTCTCGCATCCTCTAAAAGGGGCACCTCGAACTCAGGGTACCGAGTCTCCACCGCATATGGCGTAAGTGTTGTTGCTTCGTTCTTCAGTTGCAAGAAGCCTCGATCCTTCTCTGCTGCTAGAAGCACAAGATCTTCAAGCGCGTGCGTTCTCGGGAACTCAATCTCATGCCAGAGGAGGTAGGCCTTTAGATATTTCTCTGTCGCTTGTTGTGCGTGGAAGCATACGATGTCCGTAAATGGGCTTTCGGCACCGAGACCTCTCTCTGCTGTGATTAGATCTCTTCGCGCCTTTTCAAGCCATCCGCATACTAGGTCAACCTTGCTCTTTGTCATAAACAACCTTGCCCTTGTTGACCACGTCTGTTATGAACGCTTGCGGCACATTGGCCCAAGCCTCTACTTCTTGCGGCGTATACACCACTATGTCCTTGGGTATGTACATCCCTGCCAGAGCACTGAGGATTGGAACAGCTCGTTTATAACGTGGCAGATCGGACGACATGATGATCAGAATGTCAAGGTCGCTGTCGTCGTGCGGCTTGCCGTAGGCATGAGAGCCAAAGAGGATGATCTTCTCTGGGTGAACACACTCGACGATTCGATCGACGACTGTCTGAATCACTAGCTGGTCTACTGTCTTGATCAACGTAGCCATCCTGGTCCTCCCTCCACTAAGATGCCAGCTACTTCTACTTCACCTACCAGCTGACGGTCCCGGGAATCAGATATTGCAATGCAAGTGTTCCGGCTGTCTCTCTGGATCTTCTCTATTCACCATTGATTTGCAAACCACCAATGGGGTCAGATCTTGTATCTTGACCTTCTCGCCCCGAGTAGCAGGCTACATC
>CAZISU010000183.1:0-8725 GCA_964541935.1 uncultured Planctomycetaceae bacterium
TCTTTGCCGTGCTTTGGCCCAGTTCGAGGTGGACGAGGGATTGCCGGTTCTGTTGCGTGTCGTGAAGGATCAAACCGCCGCGGACATGGCCGATGAACGACGCACGGCGATCGAAGCCGTGGCGGCTCTTGCGGGGCATATCCGGCCCGCGCGGTTGGCGTCCGAAAACCGACGGCTAATGCCCGCACTGATCGAGGCGGCCGATTCTCTCGACCCGCGCGTTCGCGCGGCCGCCGCCTATGCCCTGGGCGTTTTTTCTAGTAGCAACATGCCCGACCATGCAAGCGACGTCAAATCTGCGCGGGCAAAGCTGCAAAAACTGCTGCACGATGCCTTTGCCGACGTGCGTTACAACGCGGCCACCGGCCTGGCCCGCTCGGGCGACGCTGCCTGCGAGCAGGTGCTGCTGGAAATGCTGGATCCACGAGAGACCGCCGCGGACGATCCGAAAACACCGCCGCAAGAGACCGTCCTGTTCAGTGCCCTGGACGCCAGTGAGCAGCTTGTGGAAAACAATCCACGGTTTGATGCTCGACGGATCAAGCAGGCCGTGGCTGGTTTGGCCGAGGGCGATAAGGATATTGCGGGTGGGGTGCGTTTTCGGGCGGGCGAAGTTCTTGAGCAGTGGTGAAGTATACCGGTCGCAAGCGACCGGGCTAAACAAAATTTCTCTTAGCTGAAACGCCCCGCCTGAGTCCACTTGTAGCGGTTAGGGAAGGCTTGACGGCGGCGGTATAAGTTGACGGAATTTTTGCGGGGGCCCGATATGATGGGGGCCGGTAAGAGCGGCTAATCTCTTGAATTTTTCTAAAAAATTTTAACTCTATACGGCGCTTGATCTAACACCGAATAAAACGCTTTTTGTGGGCTTTTATCGTTTGCCAGGACGCATATAATTAGCCACACTCAGTTGGAGACGTATACTATCGCTATGGTGCGCGCCTGCCGCCACTGATGCGGTGGCCGGATGCCCTCACTCACACAACGTCAACCCGATAGGCGTTCAACAGATGAAAATCAAGACAACACAATTTGCGATTCTCGCGGCGATTCTAACGTCGACTGTCGGCTGGTGCTCGCCCGGCATGGCTCAGGTGTCATGCGTGACATGTCCCCAGACCTACCGGCTCGTCTATCAGACGAGTTGCGAAAATCGTCAGGCCACGGCCTATCGGGTCGAACGCCAAACGGTTTACGACGAAAAACAGGTTACCCGCTATAAACCCGTCTGGGAAACCCGCATCCAGGAGCGTTGCTACACGGTGGCGCGACCGGTTGTCGAGACCAGCGAGCGGGAAGAGCGCTACACGGTCAATCGGCCGGTGTGGGAAACACAAACTCGCGACGAGAGCTACGTGCAAGTTCGCTACGTGCAGGAGACGGCCGAACGGGAAGAACGTTATACGGTTTCGCGGCCGGTCTGGGAAACCTGCGAGCGCGACGAGTGGTACACGGTGCAGAAACCGGTGCGGCAGACGTGCTATCGAACCGAAAACTATACGGTCATGCAGCCGGTAACTAGCTACCGCACGCAATACATCGACCGGGGTTGCTTTGCGAATCAGACGATGGCCTTGCCGCCCACAGTTAGCCGCAATCGGCTGCGGTGGCAAGCGGGCAGGGCCATGACCAATCCGGCCTCGGGTCTGCCGAGCTATCAGCGGCCGGGCTTGTACTGGACGCAAACGCTCAAGCAGCCGACGCAGGTGCGGCGTGTGTGGATGCCCAACATCTCGGTGCAACAGATCCCGCAGACGACATACGTGCCGCAGGTTTGTAGCCGTCAGGTGCCGATAGAAACTATCAGCTATCAGTCGGAGCGGGTTTGCCGCAAGGTGCCCTATCAGACGTGCCGCATGGTGGCCGAGCAGCACGTGCGCAAGGTGCCCTACACGGTCTGCCGCGAGGTGCGAGAAAACATCGTCCGCAAGGTGCCCGTCAAGGTTTGCCGCATCGTCAGCGAACAGCATGTGCGCAAGGTGCCGGTCTCGGTTTGCAAGACGGTTTATGAGCAACGCAAGGAAAAGATTCCGTATCAGGTTTGCCGCTACGAGGCCGTGCAAGAGACGGTTCGCGTGCCGCGTTGCGTGGAGAAGCGTATTCCGGTCACATACACGTATCAGGTGCAGAAGGTTACGCCCTGTTGGGTTCCACTTGATCCTTGCGGCGAGCCGCTTGTGAGTTGCCTGGAATCGTGCGAAACCGATCGGGTGATAACGCCGGCCGCGCCTCAGCAACAACCGACGCCCGCCCCGCCGCGAATAACAGCGCCGGCCAAGAAAGCGCCCGACGCGGCTCCCCCCACGATTGCGCCTGAAAAACCGATCCCGCCCCGCAAAGTAGTGCCCGTCGATCGACCGGCGGCCGAGGCCCCTGCTAAACGGGATCCCGCCCCCGATCGGCCTTCCGCCGCGCCGCCGGCCGCACAGACGCCGCCGTATCCTCCAGTCAAAACGCCCGAAAAGTAGGGTTTTTGAGAAAATTCAGGACTGGAATCCAGGACTGGCGTGCAGGGCCGGGTTGATCGCTTGACGAAGTTCATGTTATCATCTTGTGGTGCCGGAAACAATTCACTAGACGAAACACATCAAATGGATTTTCAACAACGACTTGCCAAGGCCGTCGAGCGTGGCCATAAGACGGGCGACGCACGGGTCAAGGCCGAGACCGAGAAGACCTTAAGCGAGCAGGAAATGCGTCGTTTGCACAGCCAGTACCGGCTCGAGTTGTGCGAACACATTGAAGAATGCCTAAAAAATCTTCCGCAGGCTTTCCCCGGCTTCATCTTCGAGGCCATGGTCGACGAACGTGGCTGGGGCGCCGCCGTCAGCCGCGACGACGTCGCCTTCAACCGCTCGGGCAGCCGCTCCAACTCGTTCAGCCGCCTGGAGATGGTCATCCGCCCCGTGGGTAAGTACTACGTTCTCGATCTGGCCAGCAAGGCCACCATCGCAAACAAAGAAGTCTTCAACCGCACCCACTACCAACGCCTGGGCGAGGCGGATCTGGCCTCGTTCAACAACATGATCGACATGTGGGTGTTGGAATATGCCGAAATGTACGCGGCTAAGCGGTAACTACCTAATTAACACTAATATTCGCTAATTAACACTAATTTCTATTTCAGTTAAGCGATTAGTGATAATTAGATTCAATTAGTGTTCCCATCCGGTTTATCAGTCAGTGTTCATCCGTGGCGAATGCCGTTTACAAGGGTAAGATGGTCACTAAACAGACTTCACCTCAAAGGACAGGCCTTCGGATACGTGGACACCGTGGGCATCCGGTTGTACGCCGATCATTGATCTGTTTTGCACGGTGGTTGAGATTGGAGTA
The DNA here is from genome assembly GCA_964541935.1 of uncultured Planctomycetaceae bacterium. Lineage (GTDB taxonomy): Bacteria > Planctomycetota > Planctomycetia > Pirellulales > Thermoguttaceae > JAFGTN01. Next base: position 3,337 of record CAZISU010000183.1, read on the forward strand.
CGAGTTCCCTATCCGTGTGCCCGTGTATCTTTTTCCGGAAGATCATATAGTGACCCTGCATGGAGAAAGGGGAAGCGCTTCGTTCTTTGCCCCGTTTGACAGATCAGTAGAACCCTACATTCGCATCGCCACCGGAGACTACTTAGCGTTGCGAAAGGAGTGTGGGCGAGACAATGCCCTGGCAGCATTTCTTCATTCACTTGCACATGAAATCACTCACTATCAACAATGGATTTCCACGGGAAGAACTTCCGAACGCGGAGTTGTGAAGCGAGCAGGATCTATGATTGATCGGTATGCAATGACCGTTGACCGACCGTAATGTGATCTGTAAGTAGACGGCGTGCCATGGTTCACGCTTGCACGGCCACGTCGATCGACATGTGGGTGTTGGAATATGCCGAGATGTTCGCGGCTCAGCGGTAAACATCAAGCGAACACTAATATTCGCTAGTCAACGCTAATTTCCATAGTCGCAAAAACCATTTCAATCTTTTGCGATAGTGTGAAAAAACATTTGATGCCATGCGATTCGACTCCCTCGCTTGGTGTTAATCAGGGTTTAGTTAGTGTGTTTATTTATGGATCTCAGCTAGGGCGTCGGGATTGACGCGGGGTCGACGATTTCGAACACGCCGCTGGAACCTTCGATGGTAACGTTCGGGGCGCCGCCGGCGCTGGTGTTGTTATTGTTGGCTATGTTGCCGTTGTCGGTGGTGAAAGTGCTGCCTTGTCCTAGTAATCCGCCGAGTTCGAACGTGCATTCGTCGCTTCGGGTTAGCCCGTAAGAATCGATATTATTGCCCTTGGACGGGTCTGTTGCGTCGCCGAGGTTCAGGCGAATGACGGGCGTGTATGACACGTGGGTGTTTTGTGCGGAAATCCTGAGGTCCGGGTTGGAGCCGTTATTGGCGGACATCGAACTGCCTTCGATTGTGGCATTAAGCACGCCGTTTTGTTGCGTGGAAAGATCCATGCCATAGCTGCCGTTGTTGGTGATCGAGGCATTGCTCACAGCCAGCGTCAGGGTTCCCGTTGTTTTGGCCAGGAGCCCGACGGTGCCCGAATCGGCGATTGTGAGATTATTGAAAGTGAGGGCGTTGTTGGCTTGGTTGAAAATGTCGATGCCAATATCGCCGGCCCGACGGATGGTCGTGTTACCGAAGTCCAGCGACGCGACATTGGTCCACAGGTTGGCAATGATGCCGGTATCGGTGGCGTCATCGATCGTAAGGCTCGCAAATTGGATCGCCGTACCGGCGGCTTCTATATTGATACCGACATTGCCGGGCCGTAGAAGCGTCGTGTTACCTATGGTGATATTCCCCCGGGTCAGATTCGTGAGGATCATGCTGGATTCATAATCCCAGCGGCCGTCTGTGTTGGTGTCGGTCATTGTGACATCACCGATCTCAAACGTGAGATCCTCGCTATAGCCGACCGCCAAGGCTGAGTATTTCATCGTATCGGCCGTCAAATTGCCGACGCGAACCGTACTGCGATCGGCAAACGCTACCCAGAGTCCTTCAGTGCCGTTTGTGAGCGAGAGGTTTCCGAGTTGGAACGTGGAATCGTTGCCGCCAAGGGATACGGTTCCGCCTTCGTTGAAGATATTGCCGGTGGTAAAGGTCGAGTTGTTTAGCTCAATCTGTAAGGAGTGATTAAGATACAGGTCGCCAAAGGTGACGGTCATATTGTTGGCCGACTGCATTAATAGGCGGCCACTGTCCAGTAGCCGTACGTCACCGAAAGTGATAGTCGAGTTACTTATTGAATAGATGCCGATTTCACTGTAACCCGACTCGCTGGTGAAGCTGGCAACATCGAGCGTGGTCGCATCGTTGCAGTTACGCATAATCAAACTTCGGCTCCAGCCGGTATCATTTACCAGCACATCGCCGAAGGTGACCGCAGTGCGCGGCAGATTATCCAAGAGAATCCCGTATTCGCCCGGACTGATTAGCCGCGTGGTGCCAAAGGTGAACGTCGAGTCGGAGCTGGACTCCACGGCAATTCCGTGCGTGCCCGTTGCTGTGATCGCCATGTCGCCGAAGGTGATCGTGGTATTCGAACACTGCTGGAGCTTGACGCCCTCGGCGCCCGAGCCGTTGATTGTTACATTGTCGACAGTAGCAACGGCATCTTGCAGCCCGTTGGCGAGAATGGCGTTTTCGGTCGGATCGGTGATCGAGAAGCCCGACACCTTGCAGCCGTCGGCCAGAGTGATGGCACTGCCGGGCGAGTTTGCGATGATCGGCAACGCGGTCCCCTGCGTGGCACGTGGGAGCGTGACCGCTCCGGACTGGGTGTTCACCAGGTGCTCGATTCCCTCGCCCCAGAGCCGTTGATCGGTTTGCAGGACTATGCCCTGGTCGGCAAACAGGCTGTCGGCGTGGGCAAAGAGTATACTGTCGCTGCCCGAACCGGCTTGGGCTTCGGTGAGTGTCTGGAAGGGTGCCTCGACCGAGCCGTCGCCACCGGCGGCCGAATTGGAGTCGACGTGGACGAATGAGAGCGGGCTGCCAGAACCCGGATCGACGGCCACAACTTCGCTACGATCCATGCGATTTCCGACGACGATGTGTTTGTTGCGATGGGTGGGCTGAAAAAGGCGGTCGCGCACGCGGTGAGGCGCGGCGCCGCGTCGGGCCGATCCACCGGGAAAGCTCCAGCTCACACCGAAAACGACGCTCGTATCGAAGACGGAATCGTGACTTACCGATAGCTGGGCCGAAACATTGGGCGTCACGTAGCCTTCCAGCCGGCATTTCAAGCCGTCGACTTTTGGAACGCCCGAGTTTTCAAAATGATAACAGCCACCATAGAGCCAGACGGAGTGATCACCAAGCCAGCCGGGCAGGCGACGGCCCGCCTCGACGTCCAGCCCGGCCATGGCCGCTTCTTCGATCCAAATGGCATGGCTCAGCAGAAGCCGATTGCTCTGGAAAATGGGCGCGGATGAACTCTGATAGCCGAGCGTGTTGCCGCGTTTTCCCACGGGCGCATACACATTGGCGCGAAAATCCCAAAGCTGCCCCAAGGACTCCAGGCTGACGGCAACCTGTTGATAGGTGGCCTCGCGCCGGTCGTCGAGATCGGCCCACAGTCCGATGCCTATTATTCGATTGACTTGGGCCAAATAGCGTCGGTGTCCCAGGCCGAAGTTTCCGCCTACCGTGGACGAATTTGTCAGCAAGAGTTGGCTGTCGACGAACCAGAGTTTATTTCCCCGCCCAATTGGTTGAAACAGACCGAATGTGGAGAAGGAGTCCTTGTAACCAACCCCGTCACCCGCGTAGTGTTGCAACCGAAAATACGGGCCAAACTGCCCTGCCCGCGCCGCGCCCGAGGCCCGCCGACCGATTGGTGTCGAGTCCGCTTGAGCACGCTCCCGTGCAACTTGAGGCAGAAGTAGAATCAGTACCGCAATTCCGCCGTATATGAGCGTCCTGTTCGCCCGTGCCCGAATCGATTGGCGTTCCAAAGTAGGTCTAGGGTAGCTGTTTTGCAACGGAGTCATGGTGCCAGGCGCAGGAGAGACTTCTGGAACCTGATCCACACCAAAAAGGTGGGGGGCAGGTAGATAATACCGTTATTATCGTCGCAATCGGATGGCCTGGCGTCTTTTACACCCACTGACCGTCGCAGCTTACCTAAGGCCCCTATTTGGTTTATGAAAGCCGAATCGTCTCCGTATCGCGGTCGAACATCGTTACCTTGTTTTCGCGATGCCCTATGATGGCCATCGACAGTGGGGCTTGCACGCGTACGGCGGCCGAGATGGGGCTGTAGGGTTGTTTGCGGGTTTTTACGCATTCGATCAGGTTGGACCATAGCCGCGAGGTGTCGCCCATGCCGGCCCAGGGCAGAAAGATCTCTTTTTTGTCTTTGCCGAAGGGTACGATACGGATGCCCTTGCAATCGCGCGAGCCCAGCATCTTCCACATGATGATGCCGTCGGTGCAGCGAATCTTGGTGTCGGTGGGCACGTGGTTCGAGAGCGTGTTCATCATCACCACGCTGGGTCCGTCGGGATAGTCGGCGATGATGTTGCACTGGTCGGGCACCTCGCGGTCATATTGGAAGGTTCCCCCGCCGCCGAGCACGCGGTGTGGAAAATCCAGGCCCAAGAGGCAGAAGACGGGTGTGAACATATGCACCAGAAGATCGGTCGAGGGGCCGCCGGCGTAGTCCCAGAAGAGCCGCCATTGGAAGAATCGCGAGACGCTGAAAGGCACCTGCGGCGCGTCGCCGAGGAACCGCTGCCAGTCGAGATCGGGGCCCGGTTTGGCGTTTGCGTCGGGGATGTTCATACGCTCGCCCCAATCGCCGCGGCGGTAATAGCCCAACTCGACGTGGACCGGCTTGCCGACAATCCCTTCGGCGATCATCTTGCGGACCGTGGCGTAGTTGTCGTCGGCCATATACTGGGTGCCCACCTGCACGATGCGTTTGTGCTTGTCCGCCTCTGCGGCAAGCTTCTTGGCCAGATCGAATTGGGACCAATGCGTTAACGGTTTTTCGCAATATACGTCCTTGCCGGCCCGCACGGCGTCGAGGGCCTGGGGCGCGTGGTGCCGGTCGGGCGAGGCGATGCAGACGACGTCTACCTTGGGGTCTTGCAACAGTTCCTCGTGGGCGCGGTACATGGTCGTGTCGCCGGTGGCTTTCGACGCCGCACGCAGCTGTGGCCCGTAGATGTCGCAGACGGCGACCGGCTCGACGAGTCCCTGCTTCTTGAGGTTGTTGACGATATTGATATGCGCCCCGCAACGTCCGCCGGTGCCGATGAATCCCACGCCCAAGCGCTCGTTGGCGCCCTTGGCCTCGTCGGCCAGCAGCGTTTGTCCGGCGGCGAAACTTGCCCCGGCCGTTGCCCCGGCCCCGGCTGTAGCCCGGGCTGCGGCGGTTTTCAGGAATGAACGTCGGTCTTGGTTTTCATGAGCCATGGGGAACATCAAACACCTCGCTTGCGCTTCGGGTTAGTATTGGCAATGATAAACATTTTCACGGCGATTGCGTTTAATAATTGCTTTGCTGTTCAATATTTAACGCCAATCGGTTGCTTTAATCAAGACTTACCCCCCGAAAGTCAGGTAAATTTTACGGGTAACCATCGTCAGGCCAACCCTCTTTGCTTCGCTTAGCGCGATTCCCCTGGGCCGTTGTTTCGATTATCTTTGTAGGTTTACCGCTATACGCGCCGAAAAATAGCCTTTACCGCTCGCTCCGACACCCGGCGGATTGCTTATAACAGCCATAGGATCAATAGAGAATGTCTAGCCCCGAACCGAACTCATCTACCGATTTTGTACGCACGATCGTCGAAGACGACATGCGAACCAACAAGTGGGGGGGTAAGATACACACGCGTTTCCCGCCCGAGCCT
>CAZISU010000184.1:0-8703 GCA_964541935.1 uncultured Planctomycetaceae bacterium
GACTGGCCTGCAAGATTCTGGAAACCTGGGCAAGTAAGCCTCCGGATAGACGCGATCAACTCTATGAGAAGATTCAGAAGCATCTGTCTTCGTTCAAGAAAGCGACAGAGCCAGAACCCCAGTACAAAGGCGGCGGCTTTCTGGACGAGATAGGGGGTTGATTTAGTAAACGCCCGATGTGCCCGGGGTAAGGCGGTCCATGGGGTAAGTGGCGGCGTGCGTGGGGCCGCGTCTTCGGTGGGTTTTCTCGGGCGCGTGCGCGAGGGGCTGAACGGATTTTCTTGGCCACCCCCTCGCATGTTCTGGCCGAAGTGCGTATGCTGGGTGTCCGCCGGGGTCGCTCCTCGGCGGACCGAAGCCGAGCCGGGGGCTGCTGGCTTACGGGAAGCAATAACGGTCCTCTTCGGCCCCCAAAGGTCCGATCATACCGGCCCCATCGACGGAAGGCCCGGACAGTCACTCTAGCCGTGTCGACTTTGGGTCTCCTTCTCCCGTTGACCGACGGTACTCATGCTGCCCCTTCTTCCTAAAGCTGCTCACGCATTTAAGTGCGATCCAAGAAGGCACGAATCCGCGCGTTCGTCCAACGGTCGGCCTCCGCATAGACATATCTGTCGAGCAAGTAATTCGTTACGTCGTCTTCAACGACCGGCCAGGCCTCGCGCTCATCATCATTCTCACTGTCCCATTCATCGCCGGGATCGGTTTGCAGCCAGACGGCCTCGCACTCATACTCGGGAAGTTCCTCTACTTCGTACGCGACCATAACGTGCAAGGTCTCCTCGTAGGTGTCCCAGTCGACGGATTCCTCGTGTTGAACCTGCACACAAATCTCATCCCACGTGTTTTTCAGGCCGGAATGATCGCCTGACAGAAGAGCGTCTTCCATACGCTGCAACTGGACAATGACCTTGCGCGTCACGCGCCTGCACACCTGCTCGGCCAGTTTACTGACGATGGTAAACGGGCATAATCTACGGTTCATACTAGGCGGATCCTCTCGGTCAAGAGTTCCTGCATCATCCCATTTCACGTGTCCCCGAATGCACTGGCTGCAACTCTATCAGAGTCTGCCTCCGCGGAGAAGTATTCCCCTCCCTCGCAACCCCGCATTTTTCAGGCGGTTCTGATTAGTTGGACAGCGCCACTTTGGAAATTCGATTCGTCGTAAGGTTACGCACAGCCCACACTATTGGCCGGCGACAGGCTCAAGGGCTTTGCCGGCCACCAAGAAAACGAAAAAGGCCCCGTTATGGAGCCTGTGGGGCATAATTGCGTGTGCTGAGCGCTATTTTACCCGGCACGTACTTTTGACGCATTTTACCGGCGGATTTAGCTGCCGGTGCAGACCCAGGTAGTGGTCTTTCATAGGGCTTAGTGAAGACGCTCGAAGAACAGTATCGGGCCCGATAGCCATCTTTCCGGCTGGCGAGATCCACCAATACCGTGTGTGAGCGTAAGCATTTCAGAAAAGATCCGGGGGGTTGGTCACGATCTGACCAACCCCTGTGTTATTTTCATGTGCGATACCGGGTCGGCTATCTGGCCGCGTTTAGCAAAAGCAAATAGATCTTAACCACCCAGTCGCGCTTAACAGAGTATTAGGGGGAATAGTCAAATGCTAAACATTAAGCCCAGCATCGAAGAATACGCAGGCGAGGTGAACGATTCCAAATGCCCGCATTATTCCGGCCGTCTCTATCGAGAATCATTCTCGTCCCAGGCCGAGTTGCTTTACTTGACCCACCAAATTGGCTATGCTTGTATTTTCACTAGAATTTCCATTAAGAGGATGGTTGCCGCGATGCCTTCCGACTCTCCTTTGGTGCGACAGTGGATTTTACTGCGAACCCTTTGTGCTCGCCGCTACGGATCCACCGTCAAGGATCTGGCCGAAGAGATGGACGTCAGCGAGAAAACTATCCGGCGAGATTTGGAGACCTTCCTGGCGGCTGGTTTCCCGCTGGAGGAAATGGTCGGTGATTTCGGTCGCAAGTCGTGGTGTATCTCCCAGGCGAAGAACCAGCCGGAAATCGGCTTTGCATTCGATGAGGCGATCGCCCTTTATCTTGGACGCCATCTGCTGGAACCGCTTGCCGGCACACTGTTTTGGGAGGCAGCCCAACGAGCGTTTCGCAAAATTCGTGCCGTGCTCGGCAAGGAAGCACTAAAGTACCTGGACAACTTCGGGACCATGTTCCATCAGACAATGGTGGGCACGAGCGACTACTCGAAGAAGGCCAACCTGATAGACGAATTGATGGTTGGCATCGAAGACCGCAAAGCCGTGTTCATCTCCTACCAATCATTGCGAGCCACCGAGCCCGTCACTTACGATGTCTATCCATACGGCCTGACTTACCACCGCGGTTCGCTATACCTGATTGGTTGCTCGCCGCAGCACGAGGAAATTCGGCACTGGAAAGTAGACCGCATTGAAAATGCCGAGGTAACGAAATTCCCTTTCAACCTTCCAGAGGACTTTGACCTCCATGAGCATTTAGCCTCGTCTTTCGGCGTGTTCCACGGCAACGGCGATGTTCATGTAAAGGTGCGTTTTTCGCCGGAAGTTGCCCGCTACGTACAGGAATCCAGTTGGCACAAAAGCCAGAAGCTGAGCAAACAAAAGGACGGCGGTGTGGTGGCCGAATTTGATCTGAATTCGACAAAAGAGATTAAGAGTTGGGTATTGGGGTTTGGGCGACATGCGGTTGTTTTGGAGCCGGAGAGTTTGAGGCAGGAGATGGCGGAGGAGATAGGCAAGATGACCTCTGTTTATGAGGAAGACGCCGAACAGTTCGTATTACCAAAGGGGGAATAATGCAAAGCGACCATCGCGATAATACGTTGAAATTAGGGCATTCGGAAAACACGCATGGCGAGAGCGAACCGCTAGGTCTTCATCTTCAGAGTGTGGCTTCGCGATGTGGCGGGTTTGCCGAGGCGTTTGGCTGTGAAGATGAGGGGCGAGTCTGTGGGTTGCTTCACGATCTGGGGAAGATGGGAACGGCCGGGCAGAAGCGAATGCGAGGAATAGGCCGCAGCGTCGACCACTGGTCCTACGGTGCTCATCGCCTGCTTGATCTCTATAAAGTAGACGGCGTAGCAGCCGCGTTTTGCACGCTAGGCCATCACCGTGGGCTGGGGTGCTTAAACGAGACTGATCTCAAGCGGCTGCTAAGAATCGAAGATCTTCGTGAACACATCAAGGGCCAGCGTCGCACTCTCTCCGAAGTGTCGCGAAACGAAGCCGATGAGTGGCTTGCGGACAACGGCCTGACGCCGCCGGAATCCATCTCATCGTTACGTCCTGGGACCGGTGTATCCAATGAAGAAGCCGCTGCCATGGCCGACGTTCGGATGCTTTTCTCGGCGTTGGTCGACGCGGATTTCCTGGAAACGGAGGCCCATTTTCGTGCCACGGCTCCGGGTCAGCGATACGAGCGACCGGAATCGCCCGAGCTGCAGCCCGAGCGTGCACTGCGGCTTATGCTCGAATATATCGATAAACGTCGCCAGGAAGCAACCGCGACCGAGCACGTCGTCAACATGCGCGACGATCTGTTGGCGGCCTGCCGCGACGCCGCCCAAAAAGATCCCGACGTGTTCACGCTTTCCGCACCTACCGGCAGCGGCAAGACGCTGGCCATGCTGGCCTTTGCCTTGGAACATGCCAAGCTGCACGGACTGCGTCGCATCGTGTTGGTCGTGCCCTACCTGTCGATCATCGAGCAGACGGCCGGAATCTACCGCGAGATTTTTGAGGGCAAGTTCGGCCCACATTATGTGCTGGAGCATCACAGCCTTGCCCAGCCAGTTTCCAAGGACAATGGCGACGACGAAACAGAAAAATCCGAAACGGCCCGACTACTGACCGAGAACTGGGACGCGCCGATCGTGATCACCACCAGCGTGCAGTTTTTCGAATCGCTCTTTTCAAACCGAACTTCGGCCTGCCGCAAGCTGCATCGGCTCGCAGGCGGCGTGGTGCTCTTCGACGAAGTGCAAACTTTTCCGAAGGAACTGGCCATACCGACGCTGGCCACGCTCGCGCATCTTGCCCGGCGGCATCGCTGCACGACCGTGTTCGCCACGGCCACACAGCCGGCGTTTACGCATTTCGACGAACATGTTAAGCAGATCGGCGGGCCGGGTTGGCAGCCGTCGGAGATCGTGCCGAGCGAATTGAATCTTTTCGGGCGGGCAAAACGTACGACCGTCCACTGGCCCCAGCTGGCGGATAAAACCACCTGGAACTCCCTGGCCCGGGCATTGGCCGGCTGCGAGCGGGTGCTTTGCGTTGTAAATCTAAAAAAACACGCCGTCGAATTAGTCGATCGGCTACGGGAGTCGGTCGGCACGGAAGGGTTGTTTCACCTTTCGACAAACATGTGCCCGGCACACCGCGAGAAAACGCTCCAGGCCGTCCGCGACCGACTCGACAACGAATCGGCCGGGCCTTGTCGTCTGATCGCCACGCAATGCATCGAGGCGGGCGTCGACATCGACTTCCCTGCTGTCTATCGGGCAATGGGCCCGTTGGAGGCAATCGCCCAGGCCGCCGGCCGATGTAACCGCAACGGCCGCCTGCCAATCGGCGAGGTGCATGTCTTTTCGCCAGACATAAAAGCTGATGGAAAATCCAATGGCGTGCTTTATCCTGCGCGTGACTACAAGCAAGCGGCCATGCGAACGCAGAACATGCTCAACGACGGGGAGATTGATATCGACAGCCCCGACATGTTCAAACGGTACTATCGTGGTTTGTATGAACTAAGTGATTTTTCAGACACGGATATTATCAAGGCCGTCAAAGGGCTCGACTTCGAAGAGACCGCTAAACTCTACCGGCTCATCAATCAGCAGACGGTCAATCTGGTCGTCCCCTACGACCAGAATCTCTTCGAGTCGCTCTACGAGACGGCACACGAGGAGGGGCTGTCAGGCGATTGGATCCGAAATGCCCGACCGTTAGGTGTCTCGATCTACGGCACCGGCGAGCAGCTAGCCGGCTTTGCCGAACCGGTCCCCTTGCCCGATTGGGCACAAAACCCCAGCGGTGCAAACGCCTCCGATGAGTGGTTCTTCCTGCCCGAAACGGCGTCGGAAAGCTACGACCGCGAGCTACTGGGGCTGGGGGAATTGCCGAAGAGTTGTGCTTGGATTGCGTAGGGCTCGAAAGCCCGACAGAGGCCGCATTAAAACAGTATGTGACGTAAAAACGGTTGTCTAACGCGAGGAGTGCTTTATGAAACCTAAACCACAGTGTATCGAAACATGGGGCGATTTCGCCTGTTTTAGCTCGCCGGTGACTAAGGCCGAGCGGTTCAGCTATCCCGCACCTACGCCGTCGGCCGTGCGGGGTATTTTTGATGCGATCTACTGCAAGCCGCCGGAATTCCGCTGGCAAATCGACCGGATCGAGATCCTCGAACCAATTCGTTATATCGCGCTGCGGCGTAACGAGTGCAAGGAAAAGGTCTCGGAGCAGGCCGTCCAGAAGTGGATCAAGGGCACGGCCGAGCCGGAGCCGATCATGGCCGATGCCGACAAGTCCTATTGGGGTAGCGACCAACGTGGCCGCACCCAGCGCCAGACAATGGCACTGCGCAACGTCCGCTATCGGCTCACGGCGCGAGTAATTCCCCGGCCGGGGTTCGAAAAACGGCTACAGGGTATCGAATCGCAATTCCGCCGCCGCGCGGCGCAAGGCAAGTGCGTCTGGCAGCCGTCGTTCGGTTGCCGCGAGATGCCCGCCTACTACGAACTGCTTGATATTGACGCCCCGCCGGCCCAGCCCCAGCCGATCGACATGGACCTCGGCTGGATGCTCTACGACGTCTTCGATCTACGTCAGGACAATCACGCCCCGCTCATGAAAGCTAGCGGCTGGAAAAAGATCAAGCCATCGATCAGTCTTTTTAAGGCCAAGATCAAAGGCGGCGTGCTCAAAGTGCCCGCCTACGATTCGCCTGACGTGCGTCGCGTGACCGACGAGGAGGTGGGCGATGCTTAACGAACTTGTACGATACGCCGAGCGCCAAGGTTTAGCGGGGCCGGGATTTACGCCCAAGATGATCAAGTGGGCAATCACCTGCTCGACCGAAGGAAAGTTGCTGGGCGTCAACGAACTAAGTGACGGCGACAACAAGAAGAACCCGGGCAGACCGTTCGCGGTTTGCCCCGAAGCCTCAGGTATGAACTCCGGCGGCAAGAGCCATTTCCTTGTAGAGACGCTGGAAACGGTTCTGTTGATGTGCAAAAAAGAAGAGGACCGCCCCAAGTTCGAGGCCAAGCATAAATTTTTCGTCAAGCAACTGCGCGACGCAACAGCCGTCTGCCCCGAGATGGGCCAGTTCGCCGATATCGTGGAAAACGAAGACCATCGGGCGACACTCATCGCCGATCTTCAGGACGCCAAGGCCAAACCAACCGACAAGATTACGATCATGATCGATGGTCGCAAACCATCGTTCCTTGTCGCGGACACTGTATGGCATGACTGGTGGGCCGAGTATCGAAATACGCTCGGCAAAAACGCGGACAACGCTAAGAAGAAACCTCCGGCGGCAAAAAAGACCGACGGCCGCATGTTGTGCTTCGCCACCGGAGAAATGGTCGAACCGGCCAAGACGCATCCCAAGATTACCGAACTGGCCAACGTAGGCGCTTCGGCCATGGGCGCGTCACTCGTCTCGTTCGACAAGGACGCTACCTGTTCCTACGGCCTAAAGCAATCGGCCAACGCCGCCATGTCGGAAGAGTCGGCCGCCGCCTATCGGGCCGGTCTGAACCACGTTCTAGCCCACCACAGTCGCCGCCTAGCTGGCGCCAAGGTGGCATATTGGTTTGATAAGGAGGAGGTGCTCGATGAGTGTGACTTGCCCGAACTACTTCTCGGCGGCTCGAACAGCCAGGCCGTCGAAGAAGCACAAGAACGCGATGCACTAAGAAGAGCCAAGGAACTGCTCGCAGCAATCCACAAGGGCGAGATACCCGACTTCGTCAAAGAAAACCACTACTACGCATTGACCCTCTCGGGCAACGCGGGCCGGGTGGTCGTTCGCGATTGGATGACCGGGCCGTTCGAAGAGATGCTAGGCAATGTCATTGCTTGGTTTGAAGACTTCGATATCGTTCATCGCCGGGGAGAAAGTCTTGCCTCACCGCCGAAATTTATGGCCGTTTTGGGAAGCTTGGTGCGAGATCTAAAAGACATACCGGCCCCATTGTCGGCTTCAATGTGGACGGCGGCCATACGTCATGGCCAGATTCCGAGAACGGCGGTTGCCCGAGCAGTCGAACGGGCACGTATCGACGTTATTAACGACAAATCCCCCAGCCATGCCCGCATGGGCCTAATCAAAGCTTATCACATACGAAAAGGAGATGAAAACATGAACGCTTACCTCAACGAAGATCACACTAGTAAAGCTTATCAATGTGGTCGGCTTATGGCCGTATTGGCCAATCTGCAATACGCCGCGCAAGGTGACGTAGGTGCGGGCATTGTTCAGCGATACTATGCGGCGGCCAGTGCAACGCCCGCCTTAGTACTCGGTAGATTAACCAGACTGAGCCAATTCCACTTCAGCAAGCTCGGGAAAGAGAAGAAGGGGCTGGCTGTTACTATTGAACGTCAGATTGCCGATATCTGGGCGAAAATCAAAGACGATTTGCCCTCGACTCTCTCGCTCGACGAACAAAGCCTGTTTGCCATGGGCTTCTATCAGCAAAAAGCACATCGTTTCAACAGCAATACAGAAAAACAGGATGAGGCTGGTGAGGACCAGAACTAGACCGACCGCGTTTCTGTTCACGGAACTTTTATTCCACTAAAACGTTTTAATGCAATCTTTAACTTAAAAACCATCTTGGAAAAATATAATGTCTACCCCCATCACAAACCGTTACGAGTTCCTTTGTCTTTTCGATTGCGAGAACGGCAACCCTAACGGCGACCCCGACGCGGGCAACGCGCCGCGGATCGATCCCGAGGATATGCACGGGCTGGTTTCAGACGTGGCCGTTAAGCGTCGCATTCGAAACTATGTGCAAATGGCCCGCGACAACGAAGCACCCAACGCTATTTTTATCGAACATGCCACGAACCTGAACCGGTCGATCGTTAAAGCCCATGAAGAGACCGGCAATCCCAAGCCGACCGAGAAGGGGGCGTCGAAAGATAAGGTCGAAAAGGCACGCGACTGGATGTGCCGGCAGTTCTATGATGTCCGCACGTTTGGCGCCGTGATGAGCACGGGTCCCAACGCCGGCCAGGTTCGCGGTCCGGTACAAGTCGCTTTCTCGCGTTCCTACGACCCGGTCCTACCGATGGACATTTCGATTACGCGGATGGCCGTGGCCGAAGAAGCAAAGGGCGCAAAGTCGAGTGACGACTATCTGAAATGGGAAGGCGAGCAAAAAGAAGATAGCCTCCGCACCATGGGCCGCAAGTCGTTGATACCCTGCGGCCTGTACGGCTGCCGGGGCTTCATTAGTGCCCACCTGGCCGAGAAAACCAGTTTCAGTGAAGACGACCTGGCGTTGCTCTGGGAGTCGTTGCAGAACATGTACGAGCACGATCGTTCGGCCAGCAAGGGGCTGATGACCGTGCAGAAGCTGTTCGCTTTCAAACACGTCGGTACCGACAGCGACGATGGCCAGCGGGCACGGCAGACGATTCTCGGCTGTGCCCCGGCC
>CAZISU010000185.1:0-8698 GCA_964541935.1 uncultured Planctomycetaceae bacterium
GGTCGCGCACACAGCCCCCGGCCCAATAGGCATCGAACCCGGCCTCGCGCAGCGCGATCACCACCTGTGTGGCAAAGCGACATTGTTTCTGGGGCGATAATGTTGCCATGTGGTTCTTTGGAGTTAGTGTGGATTCCAGCTTTTTGATCCGTATGCACCTCAAGCATAAGCCTATCAGGCCATGGGAAATGGGTACAGACGGGCTGCTTGCGATATCCGCAAGTCTATAGCAGGCAATAACTTACGAAATATGCTATGTTTTCAATAGTTGGACCGCCGTCTGTTCAGACACATTCCAGGTTCAAAAAGTTTGCCCCAATACGAAACTATCGTGAAAACGGTACATAGTTGGGGGCCATTGAAGTCAACCGCTACTACTCGTTGTAAAGAGGGTTTACTCCGGCCAAAAGGCCAATATAAATTGCTCCACAGGTTCTACAATGCGCATCGGAATCAATCAGTCCGGCGTTGATCTTAATGCACAAAACAATCTAATCAAGGCGTTCGAGATGCTCTCGCTCAGTAACGAGCGGCTCTCAACCAGCAAACGCATCAACCGCGGCAGCGACGACCCGGCCGGTCTGATCGCCGTCGACCAGATCGAGGCCGAACTGGCCTCGCTCGAAGCCGCCAGTCGAAACGCCTCGCGGGCGGTCGGCACAATCCACACGGCCGATTCCGGCCTGGCCCAGGTCTCCGACCTTTTGAACCAGATCCGTGGCAACGCGCTGGCCGCGGCCGGCGGCGGGCTCAGCGATGAGGAAACTGCCGCCAAACAGATCGAGGTAAACGCCGCCATCGATGCCATTAACCTCGTGAGCTCCACGACAAGCTTCGGCGGGCGCAACCTGCTGGACGGGTCCGCCGATTCGCTCACATTCGTGTTCTCGGCGAATGTGGCCGATACCGCCACGCTTTCGTTGCCCAGCGTTCATGCATCGGCCCTAGGCGAGAGCTCGGGCAGCGACCCCGGCAGGCTCAGCGACCTGGCGTCCGGCGGCTCGGCTTCGCTCGAAAGTGGACAGATGTCGAAAATCATGGAGATTATCGACAGCGCCTCGGCTCAGATCCGCACGGCCAGGACCGAGGCCGGCGCCTTCGAGAAATACACAGTCCAAAGCTCGCAGAAGCTCATCGACGCAACCGAAGTGAATCTCACCCAGGCCGTCAGCACCATCCGCGACACAGACGTGGCCCAAGAAACATCGAACCTGATCCGCGCGCAGATCCTCTTCGACACGACCCTGGCCACCCTGAAAGCGAACGGCGAAAGCCGCAGCCTGATTGGGAATCTGTTAAACGCCATTTAGCACAAGAACGACCGCGCATACACCCATATTGCGCACGATCAATGGCGGTAATTGAAGCGATTGTCCCCGCCGACGCTCGCCCACCAATAGTGGGCGCCGCGGGGACTAGCGAGCTGCGGCACAGAAGCCGTCTAGCCCTTACGATGTCGGATCTTGGACCTCATGCGACGTTTCTTCCGCCCGATCTTCCGACGACCTTTTCCAGTCTTTTTAGTTCCCACGCAAAGCTCCGTTTGGTAAATAGCAAAAACGCTTAGCTAGTTTCTATTAAATTTAATCACAACACCCCGCGTCCGGTGGTGGCTATCTACCACCCAGGTTAGAGGGCAATCACGCAGTATATCAGAGTGGACGCCACTTCAGCAAGGGGGGCCACGTGGTCAAGACCCGGCCTACATGACTTTCGTCCTGTCGAACTCGCGAATCCTGCCAAATCTCTTAATCCCGTCGAGAAAGTCCATTACTCCTCGTTTGATTCCCAATTCTGTTGTGATTCCTCGATAGCCTGCCGGATCAGCACTAGCAGGGCGTTGGGGTCGTAGGGCTTGCGGACGAAGTAGAAACAGCCGGCCAGACGGGCGCGGCGGATGATGTCGGGGCTTTCCATGCCGCTGAGGATAATCACGGGAATATCGCAAGTATCGGTCGAATCGGCCAGTTTCTCGCAGATCGAAAACCCGTCCATGTCGGGTAGCCGCAGGTCCAGGACGATCAGGCTGGGGCATTTGGTCTTTGCCACGGCCAGCCCACGCGTGCCCGAATCGGCCGTAACGGTGTCAAATCCCTGCCTTCGCAGCCGCTGAGACAAGACATCCGACAGGGCCTCGTCGTCATCGATAACGAGGATAGTCGGCCGCTTGGGCGTCTCTTGCTTGGCAAGCTTCAGTTCTTCCAGAAGGTAGGCCACCATGAAGCGTCTGCTCTGGGGGTTAGTTCTGATTTTCGCTGTTCCACCCAACAGGTGGGTTGGATGGTATGCTACGCTGATGTTATTAATAACTAGGTCACCTTTTAGGCCAAGTCAAACGGGAAAGCCATTTTTTTCCCGGACCTCCCACCAGCGGATGGTAATCGTCGCAGCGGGCATTCTTGACAGATTTAGCCCGATAGATTCTGCTTCTGTTTAGCAGCCCACCAGTATTTGTCCACCCAGCCATATGGAGATGCGGCCAGTGCGTTATGTAAGATTCAAAGATTCAGATGGAACAATTGGCCATGGCGCGATCGCCGAGAATCTGATCCTCGTCCTGGACGATGATCTTAATCCGACAGGCGCGGAAATAGATCTCGCCGACGCAGTCCTGCTGGCCCCGGTGGAACCCACCAACATCTTCTGCATCGGGCTCAACTATCGCGAGCACGCCAAAGAAGGTGGACAGCCCATTCCCCAGCAGCCGGTTGTGTTCATGAAACCGACCAGTACGCTCTTAAACCCGGGCGAGCCGATTCTGGTTCCCGCTTGCTGTGACCCCGAGGGCGAAGTCGACTACGAATGCGAACTGGCCGTTGTCATCGGCCGGCCGGCCCGCAACGTTTCCAAAGAAGACGCCTTGAGCTACGTGTTGGGCTACACGGCGGCCAACGACGTCTCGGCCCGCAAGTGGCAGTTCATGCCCGGCGGACAGTGGATTCGCGGCAAAAGCTTCGACACCTTCTGCCCCCTGGGCCCGGTGCTGGTCACCTCGGACGAGATCACCGACCCGCAATCCCTGCGAATCCGCACCATCCTCAACGGCGAGACCATGCAGGACCATACGACCGGCGACATGGTCTTCTCGGTGGCCGAGCTTATCAGTTTCCTCAGCCAAGACACAACGCTGCTGCCCGGCACCGTAATCCTAACCGGCACGCCGCAAGGCGTAGGCGTCTGCCGCGACCCGAAGGTTTGGCTCAAGCCGGGCGACAAAGTAGTCGTAGAGTTGGAAAAAATCGGCCGGTTGGAGAACCCCGTCGAGGCAGGCTAACGCGTTATAACAAAACTGACAAAACAAGCACCTGGAGGAGTTTAGAATGTTACGCTTTACACAAAAGTCTCTGCTTTGCATAGCGATTCTCCTAATCGTCGCCGCGCGGCTCAATGCCGCCTTGCTGATCGACACGACTCCCGCCTGGAACGGCACTACTTCATTCGGTCTGTTCGGCGAAACCAACTCGGCAACCTTCGGACAAACCTTCACGGCCGGTTCGTCGGGCCTGCGGCTCAACAGTTTCACCTTTTTCATCGACGACAACGAAGGAAATTCGGACAACGTCGAGTTCGCAGCATACGTGGCCGAGTGGGACGGATCGAAAGCGACAGGCTCGATGCTCTTCGTCAGCCCCAAAATGGAGACCAACAACAACGGCGGAGCCGACGGCTTCGAACAATTCACCGTCGACACGGGCAACATCGAGCTCACCAGCGGCCAGCAGTACGTAGCCTTCTTCTGTGCCTCGGATTATTTCGACGACGTCTACGGCACATCAAATTGGGGCGTCACCGATTCGCCGCAAGACTCGTACGACGGAGGCAACTTCGTCTCTCTCAACAACGGCTCGGATTTCAGCATGCTGACCTCAACCAACTGGGAACAGTGGGCGGATAAGGATCTCGCTTTCGCAATAAACGTCTCCGTCAGCGTCCCCGAGCCCACCAGTCTCGCGATCTTCAGCGTACTGTTCGGCTTCGGGCTAATCGCCGCAAGCCGTAGACGGAAGGTTGCATAGCGGTAAACTCTCTTTTTCAACTGGCTGCTGGAAATTCTCGGCGCGTCGCGGACGCACCCTACTTTGGTCCCGCAATAGTGGCATCAATGCGAAGCCGTTCGACCACGCCCGACTTCATCGGGTGAATCTCTTTGAAAGCCCCGGCGTGCATGCGTAGGCGGACGTAGAGTTCGGTGATACCCTGAAAAGCCTTCTCGGCCGTAAGGTCGACGCTCAAGGGCTTGTTCGCCCAACCGCTTACGTTGCACTTCTGTTCGGCCGAACTTGTGGTTTTGGTCCAGATTTTTCTGTCGCTTGAAACGTCGAGGTAATGCGTGGTACTAAGGTTGCCCGTATTGGCGCGACCGTTAACGGTTACCGTAATATCCTTGATCGACCGCTGGGAGCTAACCTTCCAGATCAGTGACGGCTGCGAGCCGCCTGGCCGCAACCGCACGGCTACTCCGCCCTCGGACCATTCTAGCTTCTCGTCGTCTGTGCGGGTGGTGGTGAAGCGATATTTTTCGGTCTTAAAATCATCTTCGTAGAACAGCCGTTGAGAATCACTGCTAGACTGGCGCAAGACAACATCAGTGCCCTTGCGGGGCAAAACGCGGGACTCGATGCGCAGGTCGTCTATCCGAACGGGCGGATTTTGTTTTGTACCCGGCTTGCCGCTCAGGCGTACACGTGCCCAGAACTCGCCGAGCGAATCGAAACGTGCATCGCCGCCCGATGTACACACGATCTTTTCCGCGTCTTTGCCGGTGCTGGTAATTTGACGGATCCACTGCTTGCCGTCGGTGGAAAGGGACAGCTCGACCTGGCCGTCGAGCTTCTTATCGGTCGTGGCGGTGAGGCTCACGCGGGGGTGCCCGGCAGTAAAGTCGCCCGCGAAATGATAGGTTAACGAGGCATCGACCCCACGGCCGCGGAACCCCCGGGCTGTAAGTATTTTGCCATCGGCCACCAGGTCGCGAAAGCCACTCATCTTGGCCTCGTCGACGCAACGTGTATTGGAAAAGTCATCGGCGTAGACCAGCTTCCAATCGCGGTTGGGTCCAATTTCCAAGGTCGCCCCTTGGGCCTCGTCGGCCGATACCAAGCCCGTATAGTCGGCCGGCAGCTTGTGTGCCCGCGCGGCATAGTCCCAGACCCAATGGTTGATCTTGTCGATCTCGTTTTTCACCGGCCCGCGATCACCGCCAAAATAGCACGTTGTCTTACGGCACCAGAAAAAGGCCACGGGCAAATTGAACTCCACGGCCACGTCGAGTTGCCCGTCGTTGGCCTGCCACTGTTCGGCGGTCATCGTTTTGCTCAGATCCATCTGCGAAGCCCAAGGCATAATCACCAACGGGACGCCGGTGATGAGATACTTGCGTACATAGCGACGAAATTCCGGCTTGGGTTTGAAGTACGGATCGACGACCCAGCCGTCCGACGGAATCCAGCCACCCGAGCCGGGCACGGCCGTCATGGGCGACCACCACTGCCAGACGGGAATGTCGTACTTGCCCTTAATGCGGTGGTACAACTCGGCTAAAACTTGCGGCCGGCCGCTGTAGTGGACGTTCTCTTCGGCCAGAACGATGCCCGGCAAGAGGCTCAGGTCCATGCGGCCGAGGAACTCGTCCATCCGCCGCCAATAAACTTCTACATCGCGCATGGGGCCCTTGAAGCGATCGGCGCCGTCCCAGAAGTGTACGCGCGGCAAAAGCATGTTGCCCGTCGCCGCGGCCAGCTTGACCCGCTCGTTCCAGTTCTTATAGAACTCGTCCGACATGTCGTCGTGAATATTGACCGAAGCAACCGAGAAGTTCATATCTCGCAAGCGATCCTCACGCGACCCAGGCTTGATCGGCGTGCCCGGTTTAACCCAGGGAATGGCGGCGTATTCGCCGACATGATGCACGTTAAGTTCCGGCGACCGGGCGGAAGCGGTGCCCAGGGCGGTAATCAGAACCACAACCAGAGCGATGCTTCGCAACGGATGGTGAATTTCGTTCATCGGAAGGCTCCTGAAAATTTATCGGTAATGCAATAGCGTCCAATATAATATAACCGGGTGGATCTTCGTATGAAAGCAGCAACGGTGTAATGATGGTTTTGGTACAGCTTGGTATACCGCGGCCGCACAGCGGAAACTTACCGCCACTCGTCATCCGTGATTTTCAACAAACCCCGTTCGAATTCCACTCGGTACTCAAGCGGCGACGAGCCCAGCCCGCGATACTTTACGTTGAGTTCCGAACCGGTGGCATCGACGCCGTATTGGCCCACCACCAGCTCGTTGTCGGGTTCGTTGCGGTTGATGGTTACGCAGGGGAGAATGAGGAACACGGTGGGCGTTTCGGGACCGCTGGTGCGGATGTCTTCGACCACGCGATCGGCTTGCAGACGGGCGTTTACAACGGCCGTTAACAGCGCGCGATTGTCGGGCGGGATCATGTCTTCGTCTTGCAGCTCGGCCAGGCGGTCGTGGCCGTCGCGGGCGAATTGTTCGGCCAGTTCGGCCACCGCCGGTAGGTTGCCGCCGCCAAGCAGCGACATCAATGCACCGCAACAGGCCGAATCGTTGCCGTAACGCTTCAATGAGCCGTAGCTGAAACCGCCGTCGCGGCGCGTGACGGCCACGTGCGAGCTGACCTTGACGACCATTACCTTGGCCGCCTGCCGGGAGGCGAAGGTGGCAAAATGTTCTTCGGCGATATGAATCGCACCGGTCTCGTAGCGACCGCCCAGATTCATGGTGCGAAAAACGGCCGCACGGTCCAGCTTCATCCGCGGCAGCATCTGCTGGGCAAAAAGCTGGTCGAAAATCTCCGCACATTCCCATTCCGACTCGTCGCTACAGGTGATGTGATATCCGCCCGCCGCCGGCACATCGATATCCTCGGCACACAGCCGAATCGCTCGGGCGACGCGTGGAAGGTCCGCTTCTTTGCCAATTAGATTACGAATTTCGCTCATTTGCATCCGCTATTTTGGATTATTTATATTCACTCGCAGTTAACATCATTGTGTCTATCCGGGCCAAGAAAAGCAAGCGGGCGACGCGACGTGACTCGATAGAGCCGCGACGCGTCGCCCGTGCGTGTTAAATTCGGACAACAGCGTTTGTTAAACAAGCGGGCGTTTGTTAAACAAGCGGGCGTTTGTTAAGCAAACGGATCGTCGGGGTCGATCTCTTCCGGCTTGGTTTCAGGTTTCTTGGCCGCAGGCTTCTTGGCTGCGGGCTTTTTGCCGGCCGGTTTAGCAGGAGTTGCGTCGCCAAAAGGATCGTCGGCTGCGGCTGCGGGCATCTTGGCCGCCGGCTTAGCCGGTGCTGCACCAAAGGGATCGTCGTCGGCCGCTGCGGGTGCCTTGGCTGCCGGTTTCTTAGCTGTGGGTGCCGCCGCCGGTGCCACACCAAAGGGATCATCGTCGGCTGCGGGTGCCTTGGCTGCCGGTTTCTTAGCTGCTGGAGCCGCCGCCGGTGCTGCGCCAAAGGGATCGTCGTCGGCCGCTGCGGGTGCTTTGGCCGCCGGTTTCTTAGCTGCTGGAGCCGCCGCCGGTGTTGCGCCAAAGGGATCGTCGTCGGCCGCTGCGGGTGCTTTGGCTGCCGGTTTCTTAGCTGCTGGAGCCGCCGGTGCTGCACCAAATGGATCATCGTTAGCCGCTGCGGGTGCCTTGGCTGCCGGTTTATCGGCCTTCTCGCCTAGTCCCGGCAGGCTGGAAGTAGCACCTTTGGCCGTCTTTTCCACGGCCTTGCCAATAGCTCCCAGGATACCGCCACTCTTCTTCGCGGCGGCTGGTTTTGCTGGTTCGGGTTTTGCAGCTTCAGGTTTTACCGGCTCGGCTGGTGCTTCGGCAAAGGGATCGTCCTGGTCGGCTGCCGGGGCTGCTGGTTTAGCTATTGGCGCTGCTGGTTTGGCTGCCGGGGCTGCTGGTTTGGCCACAGCCGGCTTTGCCGCCGCCTTCGCAGTCGGTGCGTCCAACGGACCAGCGCTGAACGGATCGGCCGCGGCCTTGGTAGCTGCTGGTTTGACAGCCGGCACTTCGCTGGCAGCCGGTGCTGCTGCGGCCTGCTGCTTGAGGACGCGATTTTCGGTATCGCGAAGCTGCTCGTAGCGAGCCTTGCGGAGCTTTTTGGCTTCCGCCGAGGCCTTGAGGCGAGCCTTGGCGCGATACTGCTCGATCTCCATCCGCGATTTGCCTTGCACGCGCTCTAGCGACTTGCTGACGTTGTAGAACTTATAGACGTCGACGGACTCGAGGTCAGAGCCGCTGGCAAAGTCGGCTTTGGCTTCCGGGGCACGGCCCATCTTGAGGTAGGCCAAGCCGCGAAAATAGAAGCAGCGAGGGTCTTTCGTCTTGGCGTCTATGGCGTGAGAAAGACAATCGTGGGCCATGGCATAGTCGCCCGAGAAGAAGGCATGTACGCCATTGCCATACATCTTATCCATCGCTCCATCATCGGCATGAAGCGACGCGGCCGAGGCGAGAACAATCCCGCCGGTCAAAATTGTTAAAACAAAGAAACTACGGATCATTTCTACGAACTCCGCGATGAAAGCTAATGAATATCCTATCGTAGGACTACTGTTCCTGTTGCGCGCACGCGGCCTATGCAAATCACCCCCCGCCTCGAGCGATACAACCGATACTAACCGCTCGGCTGACGAAATTCAAGCAAACTACCAAGCTTACCGGTAATAAAC
>CAZISU010000186.1:0-8655 GCA_964541935.1 uncultured Planctomycetaceae bacterium
CGAGTACGAACGCTGCGGCACAGCGAGCGTTATCATGTTCACCGAGCCGCTTTCCGGGTGGCGTCAGGCAACCGCTCGACCGCAACGTACCAAGGTGGACTGGGCGTTGGAAATGGCATCATTGCTGGACTCTCGTTACAAGAAGGCTAAAAAAATCATCCTCGTTTGTGACAATCTGAACACGCACACCAAAGGAGCGTTCTACGAAGCTTTTCCGCCAGCGAAAGCCCGTGCGTATGTGAAACGGATCGAATTTCGCTACACGCCCAAGTACGGCAGTTGGTTGAACGTCGCTGAAAACGAACTGAGCAGCATGACTCGCCAGTGCGTCTCAGGCCGAAGATTCGAATCAATTCGGAAACTGCAGACAGAAATGAAGCACTGGTCCGACCACTCAAATAAGAAACAACGCGGCGTTGATTGGCAATTTAAAGTAAAAGACGCCAGGAAAAAGTTGAAGTCCCTCTACCCCAAAATCATAATTTGACAAAGCACTAGTCAGAAAAATTCATATATACCATTTGATTGTACTAATCATGAGTTTAACTATCAATAACACCCGATCGAGGGAGCAAGCGGCGAATGTTTCCAGCCAACTAAATGTCTCCGGATCCTGGTCGTCGCTTACACCAACCGCCAATACCCATTCCGCGGACTACCCTCAAACACAATCCGGCCCTCTTCCTGCAGCTTGGCCAAGCTGCGGCGAATAGTCGAGTTGCTGTGCCCGGTGCGTTCGGCGATCTGCTGCCTGCGAATTCGGCCGGACTTTTTCAGTTCGGCGAGTATCCAATTCGGGAGGTATTCTATTTTGCCGTTGCTCCGAGCAGGCACGGGCAGCCTCTGGCCATCCACAACAATGATCTTGTCAGAAAACCTATAGCCGTGCAACCGATCGTTGACTAAAATATCAACCTCTGGATCAATTGTCATATTGGTTTCTTTCAGCGTAGCCCGCTTCACCAGATTACGAAAGTTACGAATCGCGCCGGCCACCCTTTGTGACCCACCCACGGTGCCAACCAGGCTGGCCAGTTCATCGCCACAAAACGAGCGACGGCGTCCTATGGCATCCGTGACGCGTAGGACATCCAGGATTCGGCGGATCATACTCTTGCCCTGGCTTCCACAAACTTTCACACCGCATAGTTCCACTCGCGACGGATAGAACGCCAACTCACCGCCTTCAAATTGCTGTGGCGGCTCAGGAGCGTGGGTAGGCTTTGTTGCCTGTTGGCTGCGCCGAGCGTGCCGTAGAGCGTCGCGGACCGCTTTACCCAGGGCTCGGCCATGCTCGGAAAACGGTTTCAGAACAAAGTTGTTAGTGCCTTCGTTGCGGATGACTTTCGATGCAAAACGAAGACTACCCCGTTCTTCAGAGACCATTATAATGATTGGGATGTTCTCCGAGCCTTTTGTCCGTCGGATAGTCCACAACAGATTTTCGCCGTTTGTTGCATGCGAAGGGCGCCCGGATTTGACGGGTATCGCAAGATCTAGCAGCACGTATGCATAACGATTCTCGGCAAGCAGTTCTCTCGCCTCCGCCTGCGAACTGGCTAAGTCGCACATATGGCCCATCGACTCAAGATGATCCTTCACGTTTTCAAGGATGTCTGGGTTTTCATCAACTACAAGAGCGTGGTATTTCATGGTGTTTCTCTTCTGGAAAAAATTCTTTCTTTGCGGATTGATAAACGTGGCGCGCATGCAGCGAGCGCAAGCGCATGGTGACATTCGCGCAGTCACTGAGCGCATGGGACAACAAAGATTCGGCAACAGCGCAGAAGCTACACAGTGACGGCCATACCAAGTGCTATGCCTGAGTGCCGATATATTACGCCCTTATTCTCTGAGGCGTAAATGTGGCTGCTGAAGCCGTTTAGCGAATTGATCCTGGATAGACAATCGGTGGCTGGATCGTCGGTGCAATGTGCGCCTAGGACTATGGGCGCAGACAAAAACGGCAGTATGGCTTTTGGTAAGAGGGGGCATTGAAGCACCTCCAACAGGTTCGCCTGATTGTGGGTACGGCCAGAAGAAAGGTCGCAGCAGACACCCATAAACCTGTTTGGAACGATGATTTGGAGTGTATCTGAACTTTTGTGCGCTTACAAGCCACCGGACGTAAAAAATCCTCGAATTATGGGAAGTTTTCTGAGAGTATTGCGATGCTTGTTTGCTGGCAAGGAGTTAAGGTTTTTCGCTTTCCGGAAGCACAAACGATGCTCACCAGAGATAAATGAAATCCGTTGATTAACGGTGTACAGGGAAAAATCATGTGGGGTTGGACACGATCTGACCATCCCTTGTGTTATTTTCGTTTGCGAGAGCGAATCCTTCATTGAACAAAACTTCAAGACATAAAAAACCGGGGAGAAAGCCATGCCAAAAAAATCTTTATGCACATCGTCAAAAAAACAGTTGCTTGGTGAAATCGAGACACCTATTGCAGGAATGCAATATTATAATGCCTGCGCGGCTCCAGGCGAGCAGGTAAATCTGGAACGTGAGCACGACAACACCCATGATGAGAATTCAATCCGTGTCGAAAACGGCCTCTTCGAACCGGTCGGGCATATTCCCCGCCAGCTTTGCTCTTGGTTGGCTCCGCTTCATGCAAGAAAAGGATGTGTCGGCAATCAGAAGTACAAAGTCATGCCTTCTCCAACACCACGGCACGGCACCATCGTACTTTGGGCTGTTCTGTTTGTCGGAAACCTACATCAGCGGCAATATCCAACATCTTCTGATACGTCCTGGCTGGAACGTGTATCCTAGGTTCGGCGATAAGAAATCTCTTGCCAGGTTTCAAGCAAGTGTAAATCTGGCTGAGGAGTCTCTGCGTGTCAGGGATTTCATGAACAACTGTAAAGGCTAGGACAAAATCGGCTTCAATGTTGATTTTGAGATCGTCGGCTTCGCAACGGTGTCCCTGTATTTGATCAAGCACACCCGCTTTCTTGGCACGCCGCTCCATATGATCAAGCATCTTCTTCTGAAGATCAACCGCAACCACTTGACCATCGTTGCCTACCAGCTTCGCCATTGCAATTGAAAACAAGCCCATGCCGCACCCCACGTCCATGACTGTCATTCCAGGCTTGATATACGCCCTGAGGATCTTCTCCGGGTTGTGGATCAGTCGGCGCATGGGATTGTCAATCAGGAAGCCAAGCCACCACGGACACACATGTTCGACCATATCTTCCTCTTTGGATTGTTCAACTAGACAATCTTTATCCCAGGCAGGATGAACGCTAGGCCAGCAACAACCGCCGCCAATCCAGTCCCAGGTGTTTGAAATCTTTTCCTCTCACCCACACTTGACCACGAGCCTGCTCGGTTTGCTCGTAAGCCCACTCGGCTACTCTTACCATACCAGATACCAGGACCGGTTGGGGACAAACTGCGTTCGCCAAACGTAAATGTGAAAACGGCCAAGAACCAGAAAATGATGCTAGAACAGCCTGAAGCAAATATGAACAAAATCTGGACCATAGCCAGCAGTGTTTTTTTGTTTTTGAGCAGAAAATCTGGTGAAGCGTTCGGATTCTGTGGTAGTCGATATGGATTATTCATTGGGCCGAAGAATTGCGAGAAACCAAGCGTTACCTAGCGACTGTTCGGCGCACATGAATAGTATCCTAGCGTCGATCATAATGGCTGACAAGCAGCCAGTGGCATCCAAGATTACCTTCTTACTAGCATCACCCGACGTGCGACGGAATGGTATGCAAAAGGCCGTCGCGCGGGTCTTTCCGATATTTCCTGCAACGACTCCTTATTGGACTCTGCGTTGCAGCGGAATGCTGGGGATGATCCGGTTTCTATCTTGAATGCCGGGCAACAGTCGGCCGGCTCCTGGCGTGGGTGTCATCAAGGCGCCGCTCGATTGAAGGGTGATCGTTCTGCGGACGGCTTGCTTGCCCATGTTGACTGTCTCGTTGTGACGCAAATTGCCGTGCGAAACTTGGATCTGGTAGCTGCCCGGTTGCAGATTGGTGCCCAGGTAGCCGTTATTGTCGGCGCGGCCGGAGAAGACTTGCCGCCGGCCTTGGGTGATGCGAATGTTTGCACTCTTGGCTGGGGTCGTCTTCCAACCGGCGGGCTGGTTTTTCTTGGCTGGCTTGGGGAACGACACCATCACGCGAATTTGCAACGGCGCCGAACGCTGTGTCGGCGGCGGTGTTTGCCCTTCGCCGGGCGGTTCGATCTCGCCGCCACCACCCGTCGGTTGCCGGTCCAAATATATCGGCCTCACCATGGTATTCTGCCGCGAAAGATCAACCTGGCGTTGGGCCATGTTGAAGCCAGACTTGGTGGCCATCACATTGTACCTGCCCGCGGGCAATGGCACGTTGAGCTGTCCGGCCCGGTCCGTCATGAACAACTGCCGCTGTCCGCTAATGCGTATCTGGGCTGCACCGAGCGGGAACGTCTTTCGCCCTTCGCGTCCGAAGACCTGTACGGACAGTGTCAGATTGCCCGGACGCTCTGGCAGAACGATCTGGTCGTCGGGCCCCGGCCTATCGCTATCATCCGGAATATTATCGGCCGCGCGGCCCAGCACCAAGAGCGTTTGCTCCATGCCGGGATGCACGCGAACGACCTTCGTCGTGCCCTGATAGCCCTGCGGCGGCACGACTTCGGCGACGTACGCACCGGTTCCAAGACGCACGGAGAAAGCACCGCCACGACCGCTGCGTACTGTTCCCGCCTGGGCATGTCTGCCACCACGCGGATGCCACTGCACAACCGCACCGGGCACGCCCGCATAGCCGCCACGGCCACGTGCCGATTGCACGACAACCGCGCCGCGCACATCGACCTGCACCTGCTGGGGTTCGCCGGGACGATCGGTGTCTTCCGGGATCGGCTCTATGGGTTCGTCGTCGGGAATCCTTTGCGGAACCTTCAATGCATGGAACCATTTCTTGTCCATGCCTACGCGAACTTTGACCAGTTCCGGAGCTTTCGGCTGATACTCTCGCCGCAGCTTGAAGCCGACACGATAGTCCCCTTCGGGAAGCACCAGATGAAAATTGCCGACATCTTTGGTTGTCACTTGTTGAGGGCGACTGCCGCGGGCGCCGACTCGCTGCCATATCAGTCTTGCGCCCGAGACTCCAAATGCGCCCGTGGGGCTGCTCTCGTCCTCGTTGATCACATAGCCGGAGACTTTGACCAGCTCAGGCTGTTCCGCGTGGCCGTCATTCGTGCCTGGATCTTGCTCGATGGGCGGAACAGTTTCGCGCCGGCCCAGTGTGATCGTTTTCGACAGGTCGGCGCCGGCAGCGGCCTCAAACTTGATGCCGGAAGGCTGGAACCCTTCGGCTTGGGCCAAGGCCACGTAGGGCCCCGGTTGCTTGAGGATGAATTCGGCCTTGCCAAGCTTGTCGGCCGTGCTGCGCTGTGCCTCGCCCAAGCCCTGATTGCTGCGACGGACCAGCAGCTTGGCGCCCGGCAACGGCCGCCGACCTTGCTGCAAATCCTCCATGACCGTCAGCATTAAACGCATCTCGCTCGGACGATCGGTTTCATCGGGTTTGTCCGGTTCCTGTGGCTGCTCGGGCGGCTGCTCGGGAGTCCGCTCGGGAACGAGCAGCAGTTCGACCATAGTGTATTTGCCAGCGAATACGAATTTCACGCCGCTATCGGCCGGGCGGTAGCCCTTGGCGGTGGCTTGTGCGCGATACGATCCGGGCAGCAAGTCGCGTCGGAACCCGCCCTTCTTATCCACGGCGACCGCACCCACTTTGGACATTGCGCTTGCCACCGGTATGATCTCGACCTTCATGTCGGGCGGGAATTGGCCCAGCCGCGAGCCATGTACGCGTACGATACCCTTGATACCCTGGTTGCCGGGCGGTTTTTGTGGTCTCCGCTTGAGGGTGAAGTCTTGGGTGACTTCCTTGCCCGCCTCGATTGTGATTGGTTTGGGGTCGACGAGCGTTTCGAACCCAGCCGCCTTGACCGATGCTCGCCATGATCCGGTCTGTATAACGACAT
This sequence comes from uncultured Planctomycetaceae bacterium, assembly GCA_964541935.1. GTDB lineage: Bacteria > Planctomycetota > Planctomycetia > Pirellulales > Thermoguttaceae > JAFGTN01. The sequence continues at coordinate 6,013 of CAZISU010000186.1, forward strand.
TGTAGAAACCGGCCTGCTTGCCGTCCTTGTCGGTACCACGGGTGATCACCTTTGCCAACTGGGGCGAGCCGTCTCTGCGTAGCGCGATCTCGGCTTTGGGGATTCCCAGCAACTCGCCTTTTTCCGTTTTCTCCCACACGTGCCCCTTGAGCTTACCGATCTCGACGATGGGGATCTGGGGCGGCTGCTTTTGGGGATCGTTTGGACCCTTGACCAGCCAGAAGTCGTAGATGTGGCCCTGGTCGCTTTGCTGTATGGTGAAACCGCGGCCCTTGTCCTCGTCCTTATATCCCGCCACGGTGACTTTGTAGAAGTACTGTCCGGCGGGCAAGTCGGCCTTGTAATAGCCGTTTTGGCCGGACGTTATGGTGGCAACCACCGCGCCCGCCTGGTTCTTCAATTCGATTGTAGCCCCGCTGACATTGCCGACGATTTTGCCGCTCTTGTCCAGGGCATAAACCCGACCATGCGCTCCCGCACTTTCTCGCGACCCGCTGGGGACAACCTTTGCTGTAGCGGATTTCGTGTCGGCGGAATCCGCGTCTATGCCCGAGTCTGATCCTTTCGAAGCGGTCTTCGCCTTCGCCAGTTTGAGCTTGGAAGGATCGATAGCAAGGACAGCGGCCATGGATTTCACCGTCTTGGTCTTGTCGTAGTCTTTCAAATACGCGATCTTGCCGGGCGCTTTGGAGGTGTCCAGCGTGGTGCCGAACCAGACAACGTAGTATCCATTGTAACTTGCCGCGCCGATCGCCTTCCATGGAAAGCCGGCCCACATATTCTGGTTGAGAATCACGTCGTTGTGTTCCGTGCTGCCCTTCCAGCCCTGCAAAGCGCCATCGGCTGTCGAGCCGGAATGGAAGATCTCGAAGCCGGGAGTCGGGTAGCCGGTAATCTCTTTGGGCTTGTCCCACATGATTGGCAAGGTCGCCTTGTTTTCTCCGTCGTAGCAACCGCCCTTCCATTTGCCGGGGTTGTTCGACCAGCTATGCTCGTTCTGCTTTTTGGGATCCGAGGGGCAAAGATTCTTGTGCGGCTGCTTGTTTACCAGATCCTCCACATGGGCCAAGGCTACTGTCGTCAGCTTTTGCGAGAGTGGAATCGGCGGCAGGCCCTTTTGCTTGCGGTACTGATTGATTGAATTCACCAGACCGTATTCCACCTTGGCTGCCGCCTGGGCTTGTTGCACCGAGCACAGCAGGGTGACCGAAACCAGCCCCAGGCAGACGGCCCCCAGCAATCCCCTCTTGGAACAAACGATGCGTTGTTCTGTTTTGGGTTGAGTTAACATGACATCACCTTGTCTATGGCCCAAAGGCCGCTATGGTTAATGGTTCAGGCTCGGGAAATGGTTATTATTTAAGGCTCGGGAACAAATCGGGCTCCGAAGAACGCCGGCGGATGATCGACGTCCAATAGGCCGCCCTGCGCCTTTGCTCTAAATCGCAGCAGGTATACTCCGGGGCCGCCGTATGCCGAAGAATCGAAAACAAATTCGACTTTTTTCATCGGCTGCGGCACACCGGCTATGGGATTGGCCACCGTAACCGCGGGTGGAGCTGCCACGAAGGCCGGCCCGCCCAATTTCGTGATTACGCAAAAGATGCTGAAATCGGCCGTGTTTACGGCGCCCTTGCCCTTGGCGAAGCCGGCGTACGATACGAACTTGTACTTTTTGGCCGGTCCGGGCGGAACGCCTACCGCCACCACCAGCGGGAAGTCGAGCCAGGAATCGCCGGTTGCCGCTCGCAAAGCCACGTTCCAGGCCTGGGGCGAATCGTCGAATTCATGGTCGATATGGCTTTGCTCGAGTCCGAATGTCCACACCGCGCGAGAACCGCCGGAATCGCTGCCCGAGGAAATCGGCCCCGTCGGCAAAGGCGGCGGAAGCGGCGGGCCCACCGGCTGAATTTGATATTGCATGGGCACGATGTGCAGCTTGTCCAGCAACGGATCGGTGTTCGACGGGAATACGGCGTGGGCCGGGCTGAGGTCGGCATGCAAGCTACCGTCAGTAAAATCGGCCGTGACTTGCGCGATGACGTAGTCGAGTCCCGCCAGCGGACCGCCTATGTTGACCGTGGTGCTGCGGGCGCCCACGGGCGCGGTTTTCGTATCCAACAGCAACTGGATGGGGCTATTCAACTCGGGCTTGAATGTGTATAGGGTAACACGGTATTGACTGACCGTCGATTCGTCGCCCACGAAGTCCCACTCCACGGTGAACGGGTCGTTGACTTTCCAGCCCGAAGTGATGCGGGCGTCTTTTACCTGTGGAACCGGGCCGGCAGGGGGTGGATTCGCGCCACCGCCGGGCGGCCACCAGGGCCATCCGGGCCACCAACCGCCTCCGGGAGGAAGCAAACCGCCGCCGGGAGGCCACCAACCACCGCCGCCACCGGGAGGAGGCAGCCAGCCGCCGCCAGCGCCGGGAGGCCACACGCCGCCGCCGTCCGGGAAACAGTCGTCTTCGCCCGGGAACCATTCGTCCTCGGGAAACCCCTCGTCATCCGGCAAAATATCGCCCGGCGCGGCTTCGTCGCCCTGGCCGGAATTGTCGGTCAGGCCCGGCTCGGCCTCGGGGTAGTTGGGACCGTCGGGCCTGGGCAAAACGTTGATCGTGAAAATGCTCGAAGATTCGTT
>CAZISU010000187.1:0-8646 GCA_964541935.1 uncultured Planctomycetaceae bacterium
CACCTGACACCTATTAAATAACCATGACTAACGACAATAAAAACACGAACGCACCTATCAATGATCGAGAGATCGATTTGTTGGTCGATGGCGAACTCAACGACGAGCGGCGGCGGGAGCTGCTGGCCGAATTGGACGTGAAGCCGGGCGGATGGAGGCGGTGTGCGTTGGCTTTTTTGGAAAACCAATGCTGGCGACAAACTTGCGGCTCAATAAACGAGGACACGAAGAGGCAGCCGACGTCACCGCCCCCATCTCCTGAGCAGAAAACCTCGCCGAAATCGCAAAAATCCAGCGATCGACAACGCAGACGCCCCGGCGCGATTGCCCGCGCGGCCGGCGCATTGATGGCCATGGGCGCCTGTTTCTTCTTCGGCATCGGCCTTGCTTCCATGGTCTGGAACGCCGACCAAGAAGGCCACCTAGGCGGTTCGAACGGGGGCACGCAAAACGCAGCCATGTTCGGCGCCACGCCCACCAACGCACAAGACGGACAACTCGTACACGACAAGGAAGTCGTCCTGCCCGGCCAGTATAAAACCGTGACGATCACCGACAAGCGGCCCGACGGGACCCAGCGTTCCATCCAGTTGCCGGCGGTAGAACAAACCAACATCGACAAAGCCCGCCTACGGGAAATCCCCTCCGCCATCCCACCCGAACTGGTCCAAGCCTTCCAGAAGGCCGGCCACGACGTACACCAGACTCGACGGCTGGTGCCCTTCCGCATGAACGACGGACGTCGGCTGGTCGTGCCCGTCGACCAGCTAGACGTCAACTACGTTAGCACACCTTACTACCAGTAACCTTTCGTCAGGGGAGAAAACCGATGTTGAAAAAAATCGCTATTATCGCCGCGGGCATTGCTGTGCTTGTCGGTTCGATCGCTTACAGCAAAGCCAAGGAAAGCAAAGCCGACACCAAAACTAACTTGCAGCTAGTCACAGCGAACGGAGACACCAACAAGAGCAGCAGTCAGGCCGCTGCTAAACAGACAAACCAATACTGGCTGGGTGTGCGGTGCGTGTCTCCCGTGCCCGAGATGATTCGCGCCCACGTCGAAGTGCCCGACGACCGCGGCGTATTCGTGGCCGCCGTCGTTCCCAAAGGCCCAGCCGACGAGTCCGGCATCCAGCGACACGATATCATCCTCGCCGTGGACGACAAACCGCTTAAAGAGGTCGCAGACCTGATAGCGGTCGTGGAAAAATCGAACGGCGCAAAGCTCACGCTCAATATCCTCCGCGGCGGCAAGCAGCAAAAAATTACCGTCACGCCTAAAAAGCGTCCGGCCGAATTCGACTCGAGGGGACCGGTCGCCATGCCGCCGGGAAGTAAATGGCAAAAACTTGGCAAATTATTCGACCAAAGCAAGCCCGGCATGGACGGACGCCCGCCGCTAAGGATGCGGTTCATGCACCCCGGCACGATCCTACCGCCCTTGCCCAAGGGCATGACCGTGACCGTTACGCGCAAGGGCGACGAGCCAGCCAAAATTATCGTCAAAAAAGGCGATAAGAGTTGGGAGTTGACTGCCGACGACGTAGACGAACTGCCCATCGACGTCCGCCCCCACGTCGAACGCATGCTCGGCGGCCAGAAGATCACGCCGCCCATGTCACCTGGCATGCTCCGCGACAAGATGAAGCTGCCCGACCCGGCCGAGATGCAGAAGTCGGCCCAGGAACGCATCCAAAAACAGATCGATGCCATGAACCGGCAGATGCAAAAGCTGGAGAAAATGGCCGAAGATCTCCGCCGGCAACGCTCGTCGCTCACCGAGCCGACCAAGCCGAAAGAAGCGGCCAAGCCCGAACAGAAAACAGACAAGTAAGAGACTGTAAGCACACTCTCCTTTTGTTGTAGAAGAAGTAGTTTCTCCCCTTTGAGGGCGGCGATCGTTTCGCCGCCCTTATTTTATGCGGTATTCCGGATTATTCATGGGCCATACTAACCCGAAGCGCAAGCGAGGGGAGTGCGACGTTTTTCGTGTTTACCGGCCCTCGCTTGCGCTTCGGGTTAGTATTTCAAGCGAAAACACTGGTTTATGAATAATCCGGATTATTCAAAGAGTAGAAAGTGTCCTTGAATCCATCCGCCGCACAAACAGCAATGGGAGCAGCACCGACAGCAGCACGGCCGTCGAGGGTTGCGGTACGCTCGCTGACTCTCCGCTCTGCCAATTGGCTGCCAGAATGGTTGCATCGGCTTCGCTGACTGCTCCGTCGCCGTTAAAATCGCCGTCGGCCCAGGCGGCGGACGATTCTTGCCAGTGATCGGCTAGGGCCGTGGCGTCGGCTTCGTCTACCCGGCCGTCGCCGTTGGCGTCGCCGGGCAGGGGCGCGGCGTATACCTCCAGTTCGTCTATGGCGGTGGCCGCGGCCATGCTTTGCGAGGTGACCGTGGGCACGATCAGCCGCACCCCACTGGCCATCACGGCGGCGAACTCGTAGCGGTGCCGCAGATGCGGCTGGCTGAAATTATCGCCGTCGGCAAACAGATAATCGAGCGTGCCGATATCGGTCCAGGCCACGTCGGGCGTGTTTTCGTCGGGATCGGCCACGGTGGTCACCTGCAACAGATATTGCCCTTGCCAACGATCCGTGTACTGGTCGCTGTTGTCGCGTCCGAAGGCGATGCTGTTGATGCGGAACTCTCCGCCCAGGTCAACGCCCACGAAACCTTGTTGTAGCGTGGGGCTGGGCTCGGTGCCGATCCAGCTATTGTCGTTGCCATAGGTTTCGTCGTTGATGTGGGCGGCCATGTGGATGCCGCCATAATCTAACTCGTCAACGGCAAAGGCCACGGCCCCGGCCGAGGCGGCGGCCAGATTCTCGGCCGCGAAAGTTCCGCCCTGTTCGACGAGCCGAAGCGCCGCGGCAGGCGGCTGGGGGATGTCGCGGATCTCGCGTATGGCCGCCAGCGGCAACGCGCCGCTGGCGCAGTAGTTGGGCATGACCGTCTGGTCGCCGTTAACCCATTCGTTCACGCCACGTGCTTGCAAGTCGTCGACCATTTCAATAATCGTCTGGTCGGCCAGGGCCGGGTCGATGCGGTCGAGCGTATGCACAAACCAGCCCATCGGCGTGGCCCAATAGCCGCCGTTCTGATAGCTTTCCTGTCCGCCCGCGGCTTCCCAATACATTCCGCCGGGCAGGTGCCGCAACTGGCCGTTTTGCACAAGATTGGCGTGATTGTCCTTGAAATAATTGGCCACGGCCAGCGTCTGTTGCTGGTCGGCTACGCCCAGATAGGCAGCGAAGGCCGATCCCCACACGTCGGGCTGGTCGCACTGCACGGTGGCAGCGTCGAACAACCCCACATCGGCCCGCCAGAAGGTGTCGCGGATGTTTTGCTCGACCTGTTGCGAATGGTCGGTCCATCGCTGGGCGTCGGCCGGACGTTCTAACGAATCGTACAAGTCGGCCATCTGTCGTCCGGCTTGCACGTACAAGAGCGAGCAGAATAGCACGTCGCCCTGCTTGGGAATGGTGTCGGTGAAGCCGTAGGGACAACGCTCCTGGGGTGAGCCGGGTACGATATGAACCAGGCCGGTTTGTGAGTTACGCGGCACCGCACCCATGGCGAGTTCGAGCCGGTCGATGCCCGCCGCGATTATGGTCAGATCTTCGGTCGCCCGATAAGTATGCCATGCCACATCGACCATGAACTGCGAGCCGTCGGCCACGGGGTTGATGCCCATCGTGCCATAGCCCGGCTTGTAGATGGGCGTGCCGTCGAGTTTAACACAATCGACACAGGCCCCGTCCGAGCGTTGGGCGTTGAGAAACGTCCAGTAAGAATCGACCAGCTCGGTTTGCGAAAACGCTTGCGGGCAGCCTTCGAGCATGTAGGCGTAATCGCGTAGCCAGAAGGCGTCATAGCCGGACCCGGCCTGGGGCTGAAAAGCGGCCGTGCCATCGTACATGTCCCGCCGGCTGCCGCGTATGATTTGCACGGCCTGACCATTGAGCCATCCCAACGCGTCGTCCAACTCCGCAGCGTTCGCCCCGGCGGCCGGCCAGCCGCAGCCGCTTGCGAGCATGATTATTAGCGAAAGACGTAGATTCACCGCATTTTCCCGGTAAGTTTAGGCACGGGCCGTTAATATGCATAATGCATTATAGCGGGTGGCGATGATTTTGCAACCCTTTGACTTTCTAGCGGAAATTGGCCAGCGATTAAGCCTGGAACGGGGCCGGGAATGCTCAGTAGAAGCCTGTGGTTGTTTGAGCCACCCGCGTGTTATAGAATTCAAACATGCGTGTGTGAAATCTTGGTTCGTTTTATGCGATTCTCGGTTGCGGATCGCAATTGCCGAGATAGTCCATTTTATCTTTCTATAGGGGAGTATCTATGTGGTTCAGTATCGGCCCTCTTGAATTGGGCATGGTGGGTGTTCTGTTTTTGATCGCGGCCACTCTTGCGGCCTTGCGTATGCAAGCTTGGCGATGGGCGGCGATTATTCTCGTATCTGCAATCATCGCAACAATCTGTACGCCACCGGATCCGCTCAGCACTATCCTTCTGGGTACAGTGTTCACCATGTTCTTCATCGGCGGAATCCGATTCGGAGTGCAAAGGTCGATCAAGGACAGTCTGCAACAGCGAACTGCCTGAGTAACGACAGTCAAAACACGAATTGGTGAAAATCAAAAAGGTGCCATTGCTGGACAAGCCGGCAGTGGCACCTAAAATCTTCAACTGCAACTTATTCAACGGACTGCTAAACCGTCTCCGGCACCACGTACGGCTTGCGGTATTCCCGCTTGAGCATCTTCGACGCTTCCGCGTCGTCGAGGATCTGCTCGTTCTTCGAATCGAAGCGTATGCTACGTTTGACCGCGTTGGAGATCTTGGCCAGGTGGCAGACGCCAGTCGACATGTGACCGTCTTCGATGTCGGCGTTGAGAATCTTGTGGTTGCGAGCGCGGATGGCTTTGACCCAGTTTTGGAAATGGGGGATGCTCTCGGTCGACCAGTTGATGGGCGTGGCGTTGAACTTCGAGGGGCCCGGTTCGTGATTGATGCCCATGAAGGTATAGTAGCTGCTGTAGTCGGGGATGATCATGTAGCCTTTTTCGCCGTAGAAGATCACACCCACGCACTGGTTGGGCGCGACGAAGGGATACTTTTCGCCCATGCGTGCTTCGTTGTTGGAGTACCAGTGTCGCACCTCGAAGGTGACTTGCACCTGGCGATCATCCCACTGGCACATGAACGACTGCGTGTTAGGTGTGTCGGCGTCGTCTTTGTCGCCCGGCAGATAGCGTCCACCCAGCGACATCATGGTGTCGGGCATGGAATCCAGCCCGAGGCCCCAACGGATAATGTCGATATCGTGTGTCGTCTGGTTGGCGATATCTCCGCTGGCGAAGTTCGAGTTCCAATACCAACGTTTGTGCTGGAAGTTGCTGAAGCGGACCATCTTGGCCGGCCCTACCCAAGCGTCCCAATCGAGTCCCTCGGGCACGGGACACGGATTGTGTACGCCCAAATTACCGCGACATTTGTAGGCCACGCCACGGGCCATGTAGAGTTTCCCTAGTACGCCTTCCTTGAGCTTTTGGATGCCTTCGACGACGTTGGGGTTGGAACGATTTTGCGTGCCGGTCTGCACCATACGTTTATACTTACGGGCGGCCTCGACCATTTTGCGGCCTTCCCAGATGTTGTGCGAGGCCGGTTTCTCGATATACACGTCCTTGCCCGCCTGACATGCCCAAATGGTTTGCAAGGCATGCCAGTGGTCTTGGGTGGAGAAGGAAACGGCGTCGACCGACTTGTCATCCAAAAGTTCTCGTTGGTCGCCGTAGCGTTTGATTTTCATGCCTTTCAGGGCTGGGGTGTGCGCCTCGACGGCATCCAACTTCCGCTTGTCGCAATCGCACACGGCGACGATCTCGACATTGTCGGTTTTCGTCATTTCGCACAAGCAGCCGGCGTGGCTTCGCATGCGGCCGCCAAAGCCGACCAGACCGATACGCACGCGGTCGCTGGGGCTTTTAGAGTCTTTAGCAATAGCCGGGGCGGCGATCACCGTCGAGGCCGCTGCCGCGGCGGCCGATGTTTTAATGAACTGGCGGCGGGTGGAATTCTTCATAGCCGATGTTCCTTGCGGATAAGGTAGGGACAGGTTGGGTTGGTTACTTTTAGGCCGGGTCGCGACCCGGCAATGTAAACGACAATATGGGTAGCTCCGATAGCTTGCCTATCGGGGTGCCGCAGGCACAAGAGGGGATCGAGCCAATCTAGTATGCCTCTTGCGGCTGCGCCGCGCGTGATAAACAAGCTCTCAGGACTACCCGTTTATCAACTCTAATTTTCAGCCTAGCCACTAGCGAGACCGAGGTCAACAGTTTTCGCCGGGGGGCGTAATCCACCACGACATTTCCAGGCTGCCAAGGAACCTTTGCTTGACGGGGAAAACCGCAACAGTTAGCTTAAATGATAGCCTCAAGCGGCTTCCCTCAATTTTTTCGCTTTATGCCCTCGCGTCGCGATGTTTTGCGGTTTTGCGGCACACTGCCCCGCCCCTTTTTTAGCACACAAAAATCCAAAATAATATTTCCCATGAGCAATCTTTACAATTGTCAAAGTACGCTTGTTTCTATCGTGATCGGTGTGGGCCTGTTGGTATCGTGTGCTCTTAGCGATTGTGTCCGTGCCGACTTGGAAAACGGTTCGTTCGAGAAAGGCGCGACCGGCTGGCGTCAATATTGGTTTCGGGGGTCGGCCGGGGCTGTGATTGAACCGGACGAGACACTCCGCCGCGAGGGCACAAAGAGTCTATCGATTAAAATCCCGGCCGAGAACTCTCGCTTTCGGCTTTCGCAAACCCGCCAGATAGAACCCAACACGATATACCGTGTCGTTTTTTGGTTCTACACACACACGACCAGCGGCAAGGGTGGGAGCTTCAGGATCGGCCCGTCGGATCAGGCCGGTGGCCATTTGGGATATTATGGTTCCCGCGCGCTACACCCCACGGGCAATGTCTGGACCGAGCACGAAGTATTTTTCAAGTCGCCACCGTTGGCTCGCAAGGCGATGTTCGAGTTCAACTTTAAAGGCCCGCTGGAAGGATGGCTGGACTATGTGAGTTGCGAACGTGTCGACCCGGCCGCTAACAAAGATCTTCAACTGCTCTACGAGCGGGGCCCGGCCGTTTACAAAGAACTGATTTTTCCAGACAGCAAGCCAAAAACGCCGCGAATGTTCCCCTACTGGAGCTATTCGTCCAACGCGTCGCATTTTAGCGCCATGGCCTTGCGTTACGGCCATCAGTACGATCTGGAGGCGGAGTTCAATGAGTGTGCAAAACACCGCCTGGCGCCATTGTATCGGATGTGGCACCAGGGTTCGCCGCGTTTGGCAAAAGCTTGCAATCCGCCGGTAACCTACTACCCGGCCTGTCGAACGAATATCGTCAAAAAGGCCGTCGACAGCGGCGCCGTGCCCTGCCGCGGCAACATGCCCAGCGTGAACGCCCCGCTTCTGCAGCGAGCGTTCATCGAACACATCGAAGCCGACAATGAAATGCCCCGCAAGTCCGACCGCGAAAGACCCTGTTTCTACTTCGTGTTCGACGAGATGTTCAACGCGCAAACCCACATCCCCGCCGTGAAGAATCGCACGAGCGATTACTGGAAGAACGCCGACGCTACGGTCAAGCAGAAGTATGGGTTCGGTAAATACGGCCTGCCGCAAAGCAACGAAGACAACGATCCGCTCAAGTGGATTGCCTATCTGCGTTGGCAGGCGGACCTGTCGGTCGAGACGATCGGCGAGTTGGCCGCGGCGATGCGCAAGAAATGCCCCCACGCGATCATTCTTGGCCCCGACGAATTCGCCACGTTCTGCCCCATGGACTGGGAGCGCATGGGCCGGGTAATCGATATTGCCACGGGGCAGACCCTTTGTTCGGCCGGCGGGGCGCGACAGTTCAATGTGGGCTACCTAGTCAAGTTCCATCGCGACCTCACCAACCGCCCTGTCTACCCCTACGTGCAGCTGATCAAGTACGGCCGCAGCCCATCAGTCGAAACGCTCTACGGCTGGACCGACCAGTTGTTGCGTGGCGGCGGCGAGGGACTGTTCGTCGGCGCGGTCGAATGGTTCGATCGCAGCCTCAACCACCCTAAATACACGGCCGCTCGCAAGTGGCAGGCTGCCTTGGACATCGCCCAGACGCTGCAGACCATGGGCCGGGTGCGCCGCCCGGACGATAAGACCATGGCACTGCACTTCGGCAGCTTCACGCAGATGACCCGACGCGGCGGCCCCGACCAGACCATCATCGGTGCTACATACGCCATGCTCGGCCCACGCGCCAGGGCCTGGTTCACGTTTACCGACGATTTTCAGATCGAGCGGAATGAGGCACGTTGGGACGAGTTCAAAGTAGTTGTTCTCCCCGATGCGAAGTATGCCGACCAATCGCTCTGCCGTGCCGCGCGTCGATTAGTCCATCGCGGCGGCACGCTGATCGTGACCGATCCCGAGGCCTTTTCCTTTGCACTGGGCGGGACCGACCTTGCCGCTTATCGCCAGGAACTCTTTGGCGTAACGCGAGCGAAAGGTACGCCGCAAGGCACGCTGAGTATTGCTGGAAAAACACTGACTAATCCCGATCCACGCGAATTG
>CAZISU010000188.1:0-8633 GCA_964541935.1 uncultured Planctomycetaceae bacterium
CGATATTCTCGAAAGCGGAATCGAGATCGTGGCCCGCCCGCCGGGCAAAGAGCCGCGTAGTATCTCGCTCTTAAGCGGCGGCGAGAAAACCATGACCTGCGTGGCCTTGCTGCTGGCTATCTTCCGCAGCCGCCCCAGCCCCTTCTGCGTGCTAGACGAAGTCGACGCCGCTTTGGACGAGGCCAATATCGACCGCTTTACCAAAGTCTTGCACGGGTTCCTCGACTGGACGCAGTTTATCATCGTTACGCACTCGAAGAAAACGATGACCGCCGCCAGCACGATCTACGGCGTGACCATGCAAGAGTCGGGCATTTCGAAACAGGTATCCGTGCGTTTCGAAGACGTCAGCGAAGACGGCCACATCCGCGAGAGTGCCTTTTTGCGAAACGAGTCGGAAGAGACCGAAGATATCTTGGACGAGGAAGAAACGTCCGATGATGACACTCAGGCTGCGTGATTTGGTAGGGTGCGTGCTTGCACGCACCGTGGTAATAACCTTCTTCGCTCGAAGAATAACGGAGGAGCATGCCGTGTGCAAAAACAAAATTTTACGGCTACAAATCCTAATTATTGTTATACCGCTTGTTGGATTATGTGCCGCCTATTTCACCGTAGCCAAAATAGCTGCCGCCGCTAGTCTTGGGCTCTCCATGATTGGAGGATTTATCGGGATCGGAGCATGCATTGCCTCATTAGTTGGTTTTGTCGTCACAGTTGTTACGCTCGCAAACCTGACACCAGATCCTAACGACACAATGCGAGAATCGCTGGCTCGCGATAGCGACTCTCCTCAAGACTCTTCCAGCGGCAATCTCTAATAAAAGAGGTGCGTGCAAGCACGCACCCTACATTACGAACACATACCGCGAATCTTATCCAGAGCCGCCTCGGCCCCGCGAAACGCTTCGCTGCTTTCGGCTTCGGCGCCTTGGCGGAGTTCTTGCAGAAGCTCGCCCAGCAGTGATTTCTCCAACCAGCCGGCCAGCCACTCGGCCCGTTGATGGGCGTAGCGGGCTTGCAGGCGCCCCAAAAGTTTCACGGCCGCCTGGCGGACGCCTTCTGTTGTGGTGCTGACGAGGGCTTCGCCGCCGCCGGTGATGCCGCCGGCAATTGCAGCTTCGGTGGCAAGCCCGCCGGCCGTTTGTCCCACTGCCTGCACGGCCGCCTGGCCCACCAGATCGCCAGCCACGACCCAACCGCTGACGGCCAGCGAAACGGTCAGGGCCGGTCGCGCTACCGCGGCAACGTGGTCCAGCGAGCGAAGGAACTTAATTGCACGCGGATTGGCCTGCCGCCAGGCGTCGAGTTCCTCACGCAAAAAAGTGCGATAATCGCTATCCACCGCAGGCAGTTCTTCGTGCGCCGCGCGCACGCTTTCGAGCAACTTTTGGCGGGCGTCACCGCCAAGCAACTTGCTCAAACGTGGGCGGAGAGTCTCGTTTCCGACCTCGGCCAGACGTTCGAGTTCGTTCAAGAGGTTTTCCACCGCCGCGACAATCGCCTGACGCTCTTGGCGGTGTAGCAATTCTAGCGGGTCAGTGTGTCCTGGGCCAAGAGACTCGTAAGCCGCCCGAATTGGCCAGGTCACGCTCCGCCCAAGTTTTCGGTAGAAACCATGCACGCGTTGCGACCACTGGGCACGGTCGCTATCCCACCAGGCGCGGACCTCGTCGACGAGGATCGCGGCCGGCAGCGACGGCCAGGCCACGCGCGCCATCTCTCGTGCCGAGAGGGCCTTGGCCGCCGTCGAAAATTCATCTGATGCCGAACGAATTGAAGCCAGATACGCTCCCACGCCATTTTCCGGGTCGACCAGTCGCGACAACGCTCCACGAAAGGTGCGGATTTTGATGGCGTCGAAGTGCAGCGAGGCCAGATCCTCGCGCAGATCGGCCGCCCGCTCTATGGGCTGCCGTCCGTCGCAGCCGATTTCGTAAAACGGCAGTTCCAACTTGCCGGCCGTCTTGCGATCGACGGGCACGACGTAAACCCGTTCGGGGCTGGCATCGGTTTGAGCGATGAAAGTATCGAGCCACTGCGGCCAGTAGTCGGCGTCTTCTTGCAAGTCGCACTGGTTGAAAACGATCAAGATGGGCTTGTCGGCCGCGGCCGCTTCGCGAAAGAACTGCTTGACCGCCGCGTCGTTGTACTTCTGCTGGGTGAGCACGGCTATTAAGACATCGGACACCTGGCGGATTGACCTGGCGCGAGCCCAATTCACGGCCACGTCGGAATCGACATCGGGCGTGTCCAAAAGCAGAAGCCGCGACGGTACGTTCTCGCCCACCCGCCAAAACAGGCGATCCGACTCGCTCTCTTCGAGCGGATCTTCGGGCGAATGCCACGGCTCGAGTTGGAAACCTTCAAAGAGCGATTCTATCAACGCAGCGTTATCGGAGTTCTGGTTATCGGAAGGAGCGTCGGCCGTATCATTTGACGTCAGGTCCTTTGGTATAAGGCACACCGGGTGCTTGGTTCCGGCGGCCAAGGGGCTGACACCGCTGGCGTTTTCACCCGTAAGATGGTTGAAGAGGACGGATTTGCCGATGTTCGTTCCGCCCACTACGGCCACGACCAGCAGGGCCGGACGGGCCAACTGCGGCAGCAACTTGTGTTCGAGCAATTCGAACCAATCGGCGTCCCGAGGCGGCGGCACCGCCACTCGCGCCGCAACCGGCTCCAACTCCGCCAAGCGGCGATGGAGTTGCTTAACGCTATCGGCCCAAAGCTGAAAATCGGCGGACATTGCACCCTTTTCGCGTGTTACTACGGCGCCCCCAGCACAACCGACACAGCCTGCACGATCCGCGAATGGTTTGTTACCATGGCGTAAGGCTTAGTCATTTTAGCCGGCTGGCCGCGCACGACATTTACCGGGCATTGCGGGTCCGGCGTTTGGTAGTTGCGGGTATAGGGGATCAGGCCTTCCTTAAAGGCTAGCACACTTCCGGCCATTTCAACGGCTCCGGTGCCCGCCCCCAGGTCGCCGAAGAAGCTTTTCAATCCAGTCACCGGCACGTCGCCCGCCGCTTCATGGATAGCCTTGGCTTCGATTTTGTCGTCCAGGGGCGTTCCCAGCCCGTCGGCGTTAATATATCCAATATCATCGATCGAAAGGCCCGTCTTGCGGAGCACGCCTTGGATCGAGCGAACGATTGCCTCGCCGGTCGGCGTCTGAGCGTCGGGCTGAATTTCGAAACAGCTATCGCATCCCAAAATTCTGGCGATGATGTTCGCGCCACGACGCTCGGCATGATCGCGGTCTTCCAAAACGAACGCTCCGGCTCCTTCGCCGTGGACGGTTCCATCGCGAGTCGCATCAAACGGCCGGCAAGCGCCTTGCGGATCTTCCAGCCGCTCGGAAAGATGGTAAGCGCGGCGGTAAGCCCACACCGTGGGTTGGATACGCGAGCTGGTTCCGCCAGCGACCATAACGTCTGCCTGCCCACGCTTAATAACCTGCCAAGCTTCGGCCACCGCGGCCAGACTCGATACCTCGCCCAGCGTGAGGGTGTTGTTCGGGCCGCGCATATCCTGAGCGATTCCGATATGGCAGGCCGGCATGTTGGGAAGATATTTCAACATCCACAGCGGGAACATATGCGCCATGGCTTCTTTGCCCCAAAGTTTGAAGTCAAATTCGCCGCCCTTCGTGCAAGCCGCAAACGCCTCGTGCAACTCGTCGATCTGGCAGGCGATCATATCGGCCCCGAAGACAATCCCCAGACGCTCGGGATCGGCGGGGTTGGTATTCAGCATGGCCTGCTGACAAGCCAGTTCAGCAGCCGAGACGCCCAGTTGGATGTCGCGGCTCATCATTTTCAAGCTTTTGCGGGGACGGACGTACTTCTTGGGGTCGAAGTCTTCGACGCTCGCACCCAATGGTGAAGGAATATCGCTGCCTTCGAAGACATCGAAACGCCGCACGCCACTACGGCCCTCACGTAACGACTCCCAAAAGAGCTCGTTGCCGATGCCAATCGGGCTTACAACGCCCACGCCTGTTATCACGATTTCTCGTTCGTTCGCCATCTTGTATTCAAGCCAAATCGATCTGTCGTAACGGGAACAAAAAGTCGGCGGTTAACTGGAGCGTTTACGCGAACCAGACTTTTCTCGCCCGCTTCGACCGCGACCTCCGCGAGATCGTGACGACGAGCTGCCGCTGGACTTCTTCGAACGGTTATCCAAATTGGTCGTGATTATATGTTCGACCGCCTCGTCCCAACTTGGGATGCCACGGTGCGAAACGGCTTTGATTTCGTCTTGGTCTGAGTCATCCTCACTTCGGTCGCGTCCTTCGCTGTCGGCATCTTCGCGTTTGGCATCTTCGCGTTTGGCATCTTCGCGTTTGGCATCTTCGCGTTTGGGGGCACCGCGTTTTTTATGCGATCTACGCCGGCCGGCTTTATCTTCGGGCGTTTCATCCGCGATGTCTTCGCTTACGGTGACTTCAGAAACGAGTTCACCATCAACGGTTGTTTCGACGGCGGTATCCTTCTTTTTGCCCGATCCTCGGCGTCTACGCCGCCGGCCACGTTTCTTTTTGCTTTCTTCGCCTTCGGAGCTTTCCGCATCGGATTTGCTCGGCTCGATATCCAGCACCTCGGATGCGTCGATTACTTTCTCGTCGGCCACAAAAACGTCGGAGGCATCTTTGGGCTTGTCGGTTTCTTGAAAAAGGCCCGCGCCGAAACCAACGGGGTCTGCTGTAGGAACGCTTACCGCGGCGACTTCATCGGTGTCGCTTTTTTCATCGACCGACGCAGTTTTGCGCGAACGACGTCGACGTTTCTTCCGCCGCCTTCCGGTAGGCTTTTCTTCCGCGTCCTCTTCTTTCGCGACATCCTCCGACTTGACCTCAATGCCTTCTCCAAACGAGGGGCCTTCGCTCTCTTCAGCAATATCTTCAGCGGCATCTTCAGCGCGGTCGCCGGGTTGGGGATCGTCGAACAAGGCATCGAATTCATTGGCCCCAAGCCACGAATCTACGTCTTCAGCCTGCTCTTCAGCGTCTAGCGTCTGGTCGACGGCAACCTCGTCCATCGTAGAAATGTCCGCGGGCGACTCTTCCACTTCGACTGCTTCAACGAAATCTTGGCTTTCGTCTACAGCGACGGGCTCCTCTTCGACGGGTGCCATGTCAACTGCTTCCTCTGCCACGGCTTCTTCTACAGGTGCCGGTTTTTCGGGTATCGGCAAATCGAACTCCGATGCCAATTCGTCCCAGCCTGATGAAGGTCGATACGCTCGAACCTTTCTGGGAGGAACCTCGGCAACTTCGGCTTTTTCATCCCGAACGTCTTCGGTTTTCTCGATATTAGTATCTTCAATTTTTTCGACCGGCTGCTCTGCTGAGATATCCTCTGGAGGGGGTGTCGCACCCACATTCTCCACGAGATCGCCCCAGTGGTCATGTTTGTCTTGGTCTGTCATGCTACCTAAACTATTAAATAAAGCTGATTTATGTGTTGCCCAAGAGGGCATTTTTCGCAAAGACGTCAATCGCACCAGTATAGGTCTTTTAAGGCCGCCTGGGAAGCCGAGTGGTATGAGACTATACCGGCGGGTGCAAAACTCGGAAGATTGGTAAATCTAGTGAGAAACTACCCCCATCCGATTAGGGCCGTCCCCATGCGGCGACAACTCGGTTAGAATAGGTTTTTTCAGTATTGAAACAAGCTACACCCTATCCGTCCCCCTCATATTTACGGAATGCTCGGGGCAAAGGTCAGTATGGACGATAAACCAAAATTCCTGTTCCTCACATGCCAGGTCGGCGCTGAAAAAGCCCTCAAGGATGAAATGGCTCGCCGATCGCCGGAATTCCGCTTCGCCTTTTCGCGGCCCGGCTTCCTGACATACAAGCTTCCCCCCCGAATGGACATGGCAGACGATTTTCGACTCCGTTCGGTCTTCGCCCGTTCGTATGGTTTTTCTATCGGAAAAGCCGAGATTAGCATTCCAGAGGCCGAACCAGTCGTGAATCTTGACGATTTGGCAAAACAGGTCTGGCAAATTGCGCCCCCGATGGAATTCCAGCGAATCCACGTTTGGCCCCGCGACACGGCCCCACCCGGGCGACACGGCTACGAGCCTTCGATTACGCCCGAAGCGTTTCAGTTGCACGAAGCCCTTCGGCGACACTGCCCACGGCCGGACGTTTTGGCCGCGGAAGATGCCGATATGAACCAAGCTGCCAGCAGTGGCCAACTCGTTCTCGATTGCATCATTATCGATCCGGGCGTCTGTTGGGTTGGTTACCACCGAGCGCGTGGTTTTTCGTCGCGTTGGCCCGGCGGCATGATATTGCTACAACTGCCCGAAGACGCCGTCAGCCGGGCGTGGTTAAAAATGGAAGAAGGACTGCGTTGGTCGCGGCTGCCGATCCGCACAGGCAATCGCTGTGCCGAAATCGGCAGCGCTCCCGGCGGTTCCAGCCAGGCCTTGCTCGCGCACGGTTTGCTGGTTACCGGCATCGATGCGGCCAAGATGTCTTCCGCTGTGCTCGAAGACCCCAATTTCACGCACCTCCGCCGCCGCGTGATGCAAGTCCGCCGACGTGACTTTCGCAAGATCCGTTGGCTCATGTCCGACATCAACGCGGTCCCCAAATACACGCTCGACGCCGTCGAGGCTATAGTCACCGAGCCAACAGTCAACATCCGCGGACTGCTACTGACTCTGAAATTTACAGACTGGAAACTGGCCGACCAAATTCCGGAATATCTCGACCGCATCAGAAGTTGGGGCTACGAGGTAGTTCGCGCCCGGCAATTGCTGCACAACCGTCAGGAAATCTGCGTGGCCGCGATGAACCGCGCCGCCCGCCGACGTGTGTCATCGCCCTCAAGACTACGTCGTAAACCAGCACCGTAGCGGAACTTAAGTCCGCCGCCCACACGCCACGAAACGACTGGAAACGCCTTGGACGATAAAACAAGACGCCGATTTGACACCATACTCGAAGAGGTGCTCGATCAATTGCCCCGCTGGGTACACGATCTCATCGACGAGGTGCCGTTGCACGTTGAGGACTATCCCAGCGACGAAATGCTCCAGCAAGTCAACGTTCGTTATCGCGAACAGCTTTGCGGGCTGTACACGGGCATCCCGCTGACCGATCGTAGCGTGCAGCACTCGGGCACTTTGCCCGACGTTGTTACCATTTATCGCGAGGGCGTCCTCAATGCCGCTTCGAATGCACACGGCATGGTTACCGACAACCGCCTGCGGCGCGAAATCCGCATAACCCTGTTACACGAACTGGGCCATCATCACGGGCTCGATGAAGACGATCTGCGAGAATTGGGATATGGATAAAGAAAACAATGCGGCACCACGCTTGATTCGTCTGCACGCCAAAGATAACGTGGCCGCCGTGACGACCGCCGTCGACATTGGCCAAATGCTCGAACTAGAAGGCAAACACGTTCGCGCGGCCGAACCCGTTCCCACCGGGCATAAAATGGCAATCGTGGATATAGACACCGGCGAAAAGGTCGTCAAATACGGCGTAGCCATCGGCTCGGCCACGTGTAGCATTAAACCTGGGCAATACGTACACACCCACAATCTCAAGAGCGATTACCTGCCGACTTACACGCTCGACGGCGCTAATCCATATTTGCATGGCACGGGAGAAGAATCGCAGTGAAGGGCTATCCGAGATCCGATGGCCGCAAGGGCATCCGCAATCTGGTCGTGGTTGCCTATCTGGTCGAATGCGCGCACCACGTGGCCGCCGAAATCGTCCTGCCCTTGCGCGATGAGGGCGTGCATCTGATCGGCTTCCCAGGCTGCTTTCCCAACGACTACGCCGACCGTATGATGACGCAGATCTGTACGCATCCCAACGTGGGAGCCGTGCTTTTGGTTACGATCGGCTGCGAAGGGTTTGATGACAAACGCCTAGAGAAATCCATTAAAAACAGCGGCCGAGCCATCGAACGTTTGGTAATTCAAGAGTCTGGCGGAACCGCTAGTTCGATCGACAAAGGACGCCGCTGGGGCCGCCGGGCAGCCGACAAACTTCGCGACGACGAGCCCGTGGACATGAAGATCGACGAACTGGTGGTGGCCACCATTTGCGGCGGCTCGGACGCCAGCAGCGGGCTGACCGCCAATCCCGCCGTGGGTCGGGCCTTCGACCGATTGATTGAACTCGGCGCTACGACGATCTTCGAAGAAACCGGCGAACTGATCGGCTGCGAGCAATTGATCGCCCAGCGCGCGGCAAACAAAACGCTCGGCCGTCAGATCGTGGCCTCTATCGAAAAGGCCGCCCGCTACTATGCCGTATTTGGACACAGCAGTTTCGCTCCCGGCAACGCCGACGGCGGGCTGACCACAATCGAAGAGAAATCGCTGGGCGCGTATTGCAAAAGCGGCGACTCGACGATCTCGGGCATCATCCGCCCGGGCGAAATTCCACCCCGCGGCGGCTTGTACCTTTTGGATATCATCAACGACGACGAGCCGCGTTTTGGGTTCCCTAACATCGCCGACAACGCTGAAATAGGCGAACTGATCGCCTGCGGAGCACACCTGACCCTTTTTACGACCGGACGCGGAACGGTTGTGGGATCGGCCGTTTCGCCAGTTATCAAAATCTGCGCCAACCCCGAAAC
>CAZISU010000189.1:0-8622 GCA_964541935.1 uncultured Planctomycetaceae bacterium
CCTCATCGCTGCGCTCGTCGCCCACAACCAACACGCCGCGGAAATGCTCTTCGCCGTCAACGATGGCCGACGAGTCCGCCCCGCTGCCGCCGGCCTGTTGGCTCTTTCTGGATTGCTCTATGAAGGCCGTTATAGCCGCCTCGCCCGAGCCCAACAGACATTGTGCCTGCAACTCCTTGCCGCGCAGGTGAACGGCCTTGTTCTCGGTCGACATTAGCACGACAAAACTCAGCCCCGCCAGACTGATCATGAAAACCACAATCAATACCACCACCAAAACCATGCCGCGTCGTTCTCTAACACGCTTAGCGGCAGGGCTTGCCCCTGCGTTACAGTTAGCGGCGGGGCTTGCCCCCGCGTTTCTTTGTACTTCGGCAACGATCATTGCGGGTTTGTCCTCAGCCATTGTTCCGAGGCTTTTTTCTCTTTAGGCGGCTTACTCGACGGGGTCGGCGGCAATGGCAGAGTCGACGGATCGAGCCGTTGCGACGAAAGCGGCTGCGCTAGCGTGTCTGCCATGGCTGTCGATTTCTTGGGCCCCTTGTGCAAATTGGCCGAGGGCAACTCCACCACCAGTCGATAGCTTTCGTAGTCCGGCGGCTCAGATTCCGCGTCCACTCCCTGGCCCGCGTCTTCCTCGGCCTCGCGGCGAATGTCATCGGTCGAAAGCGAGTCCTCTTCGCCAACACCGCCCACGAATTCTACCTCACCACCAACCGTCTCACCGGCAGCTTCGGCCGCGGCTCGCCGACGCACGGCACGCGGATCGAGCGATTCTATTTCCAGTCGGATCTCCACGGCCACCGGCAGCGACTTCCGCGCGATACTGTCCCACTGGCTCGTCCAACCCGAGCCGTCGAAGTAGCGGAACTCCAGCCCCACGACCTCGGGCACCCAAAGCACAGCGCCGCTATCGATACGTGCATCGATCTCTGCCTCGCTCTCTTCTCCCACGGCAGCATCGAATTGTTCGAAGCTGTTCTCCTCGGACTTACTGCCCTCAGTCGAACGGCTCGTCAGCCGACCGGCAAGACGCTTGCCAATTCCGGCCGCATCGCGTGTTTCGAAATCCATCTCCTCTCGCACCAAACCTAAAAGTTCTTCTTCAATTTCCATGCCCGCTTCGTCAACGCCGGTTTCACCAGCGGTCGGCACAGTGTCAAGCGATTCGAGTTCGTTCAACTCGCGAGGTTTATTGAAGGTATAGCAAATCGTTCGCAACTCGGGCGCCCGACGACGGGGCTCGTCCCCTAACAGCGAATCCCCTCCAGCACCTTCGTCGTCCGAGCGATACGCGGCCAGGCTAACTTCCAGCGGCACAATCTGCAAAACGTCGATGCGCAACTCATGCTGAGTGCCAAACAGCCCGAAACGCCGCACGGTATTTGGGGCAGCGTTTTTTGAGTCAGATGAATCTCTAGACGAATCTCCGGACGAATCAGCCTGCGAGTCCCCGCCGTCACCTGCACTCTTGGCCGGCGGTTTGGTGCTCTGCAATCGCTTCCGCAAGGCCGTATCCTGGATCGCCCCGCGCAGGTCGTCGGACATTTGCTGCAACAGCGAACGGGCAATTTGCGACTGCTCGGTTTTCGCTCCCCCGGTCGAAAACAGCGAAGTATAGGTCCCGACCAGGCTCCAAAGCGTCAGCAGCAGCACGGCCGAAAGCACCGAGGCCAAAAGCACTTCCAACAGGGTGAAAGCCGAACGCGGCCCGTTGTCGGTCGTGTGCTCAACCCTAATAATTTTTACCATGACGTGCCACCTCCGCTCGATGAACCTAACTCGCCCATGGGCGTGGCATCCGTATCGTCTGTCGATGGAGCGACCGCATCGTCCGCTACATTCGGGTCGGGAATCCAACGCACCAGTGTGAACTCGGTGCATTTCTCGTCTTCAGGCACATCTTCGGCTACGCATATTTCTAACGCGGCCAGCCCGGGCCGTTTGTCCAACGGCAGCAAGTCGACGGAAATAATCCAGCCGGGGCTACCGTCGACGGGTTGCCTCTGCATGGCTTCGACGCCAGCGGCGCCGGTCAAGATTTCATTGAGGGCCGACTCGCAAATCAACTCGGCGGCGGCCAGCTTTTCGGCCTTTTGGATGTGGTGCCTGCCGATAGTAGCCAGTTCGGTCAGTACGACCACACAGCCCATCAACAGCGCAGTGGCCAAGATGACTTCCATCAAGGAAAAACCGTGGCGATAACGACGAGTCGAACTGAGAAGAGGAACCCGTCCTCGCATTAAAAGTACGGGTTCCTCTTCTCTATTCGGACTTTCCAGTATCGCGTTGCGCAATAGGCTTGACGGGCGGCTTGACGGGCGGCTTGACGGGCGGCTTGACGCATTCATGGTTACGAACCTCCAGGCCCAGCCGACGGGACGAGCGGCGCGGGTGCCTTCAACGGAGCGGGCGCCTTCAATGGTGCAGGCGATTTCAACGGCGCAGGCTGCGATTCCTCAGACGGTTCAACACCTTCCCGTTCGTCTTGTTCGGCCGGTTCTTCTTCAAAACCGTCTGCGCCAACAGCTCGTTCTCGCCGCATCACTTGGCCGATTTTGGCCGTGCCGGTCAGGCCTCGTAGCGTCACATCGACATAGTACCCGTGCTGGTCGGCCAGCCGGAAGCGCCCCCCGCTTACCCGTCCGTTGGGATAAAAGGTTACCGCTTGAGACCACGGCAACTGGTCGGCGGCCGTGTCCTGCGAGTTGCTTTCATACTCCTGCAATTCTTCGGATGAATTCTCGACCGTCTCGCCGCCGCCTAGTCCGATCGCTTCGGCCGCACGCGGATTTCGGAAGACGACGCCGCTGGGCAGTTCTTCGATCTCCAGTTCGTCGATTTCCATCGTGTCGAGGTATTCCCCGCCGGAATCGTCAAACGAGGACGAATCCATACCCAGAGAATCGCCCGCTGCATCGGCCTCCGAGTCCGACGTCAGGGCGATTGTCATGCCGGGCCGCACGGCGAATCGCCCCGTGCCGCTCTGGTAGCGAAACTGCAACACTCCGCTCGACTCGATGGCTTTGACCCGCGCACGCCCCAACTCCGACTGTAGCTGTTTGGCGGCGCTACGCAAGCGGCTTTTATGCCAAGGCTTTTGCAACGCCGGCCAACTCATACCAACAATCACCGCCAGAATTGCCAAGACAACAAGCAACTCCACCAGGGAGAAGGCATGTCGAGTCGACGCTGGGCGGGCTGGCCGTTTCATTGTAGTTTCAACGGTTGATTAACCGTCCTCGGAAGCACCACTGTCGCTGGGCTCTTCGTCATCCTCCGAGAACTCGCCATCTTCGTTGACCTTCTTCCAACTGACGATGTCGTCTTCGGTATCGTCTTCACCGTCGGGCCCAAACGACCAGATCTCGGGCGAATCGCCTTTGCCGTGCGTGGCCGGATACTCGTACTGATAGTCGTTGCCCCAGGGGTCCGTGGGCAAGTCATCCGAGTTCAGATACGAGCCGTCCCATTTGCTCTTGCCGCTGGAGGTGCCTTCTTCGTCGGCTTCGGGCTCGGTGATCAGGGCGTCGAGTCCCTGTTCGGACGTGGGAAAAGTATCCATGTCCAACGCATAGCGTTCCAAGGCACTTTTGAATCCGCCGATCTGCGTCTGCACGGACTGGATGTTGGCCTTCTTTTTCGAACCCAAGATTCGCGGGGCCACCAGCCCAGCCAAGAGCACGAGGATAGCCATCACGACCAGCACTTCGACGAGCGTAAAGCCGCCGCTGCGACGATTCTGTTTGTGGTTGCGTTTCATTTTCATTTTTCTCCCTAAAAGTGAGTCTCTAAATTATTGTTTCTGTGTGTAAAATACTAACCCGAAGCGCAAGCGAGGTTTTTCCTTGTTTCGCCGCTCCTCGCTTGCGCTTCGGGTTAGTATTACCAACACCTGATACCTCACACCCCATACCTCAATTCAACTCAACGCCGAACTCATATCAAACACCGGCAGCAACAACGCCACCATTACGAACCCAATCACCAGACCCATCACCAACAGCATGACGGGCTCGACCATGCGAACCATCATGTCGAGTTGGCGGCTGGTTTTTTTATCTATTCCGTCGGCGATGTTGATGAGCACCGCGTCGAGGTTGTTCGATTCTTCGGCCACGCTAATCATTGCCATCACAGGGCGCGGCAACAGACCGCTGGCCGCCAGCGGCTTGGACAGGGTCTCACCGGCCGAAATATTGGCGGCCGAATCGCGGATGGTTTGCGCCAGGATCACGTTACCGGTCGAGGCGCTGCTGATCTCCAACGACTTCAAAAGCGGCACGCCGTTTTCCAATAACGTTCCCAACACGCGGCAGAAACGCGATACGGCCGAACCCAACAGTATCTTACCGACAACCGGCAGCTTCAGTTTCCAGCGGTCGGTGAACAGCCGCCCGCGGTCGGTCTTCATGGCTCCCCCGGCCCAATACACAAAAACACCCAGAGCCACGGCAATTACCGCTCCGAATCGGCCCAAGAAATCACTCACGGCCAAAAGTATCACGGTCGCCATGGGCAGCCCGCCACCGTCGCGTTCGAGTCGCTCGAACAGCTCCGAGAATTTTGGCACGAAAAAAACCACCAAGACGATGGTCACCACGGTCCCCATGGCCGCCAGGAAGGTAGGGTACAGCATGGCGCCCACAATGCGGCCTTTGAGCTCTTCTTGCAATTCCAGGAACCCGGCGGTGCGATTCAACGCGTCTTCCAGAAACGCTCCCTCGGAACCGGCGCGAACCATACTCACGGTCAGTTCGCCGAATATGCTTGGGTGTTCTGCCATGGCCTCGTCCAGCCCGGCGCCTTCGGAGACCTTATCGCGGAGATCGCAAAGCACCTCGGCCATGGCGGGCTGGGCCGCCTGCTTGGCGAGAATCTCCAGCGACTTCAAAAGCGGCACGCCGTTTTTCAAGAGATCGGCCAACTGCGTAAGGTTCGAGGCCACAATCGACGCCTTCACCTTCTGACGCGGTTTCCAAAACGGCCGCGAGGGCGTGGTATCTTCGACGTGTAACGGGAAAAGCGACTGCTCGGAGAGAATGTGCAGCGTTTCCTGCTTGCTCGCGGCGGTGACTGTCCCCTGGACGTCCTGGCCGTCGGCGGTTCGAGCTGTATAGTCAAATTGAGGCATTGTCTAGCTAGTCGGCCTTCGTCACGCGCAGAATTTCATCGACTGTCGTTTGCCCGTTGCGTACTTTTTCCCATCCGTTTTGTCGCAGGGTAATCATGCCGGCTTCCATGGCGGCGCGTTTGATTATGTTCGCGCTGGTTCGCTCGCCGGCCAGACGGCGGACCTCGTCGTTGGCCGTGAGCAATTCATAAATTCCTACCCGGCCCGAATAGCCGCTACCGCGACAGCTTCGGCAACCGCGCGGGCGATAAATGCGCTCTCCTCGTGCCAAACATTCGTGCAAGGGGAAATCGTCGGGCAGCAGGTCGGCCTCGGGGACGTAGGCCTCGCGGCACTCGGGACAAAGTGTTCGCACCAGCCGCTGCGCCATCACGCCCTCGACCGTGCTGGCCACCAGGAAGGGCTCGACGCCCATGTCGACCATCCGCATAAAAGCCCCGGCTGCGTCGTTGGTGTGCAACGTGCTGAAAACCATGTGGCCCGTCAACGATGCCTGCACGGCGTTTTCGGCCGTCTCCAGGTCGCGGATTTCACCCACTAAAACTATGTCCGGGTCGTGACGTAAAATGCTCCGCAGGCTGGCCGCAAATGTCAACCCGACCTTGGTGTGAACCTGGATCTGGTTGATGCCCTCGAGCTGATACTCGATCGGGTCTTCGGTGGTTATGATCTTGTTCTCTTCGTTCTTGATCTCGTTCAACGCGCTGTAGAGCGTGGTGGTTTTCCCCGAGCCCGTGGGGCCGGTAACCAGGATGATACCGTGAGGCAGGGTGATCAGTCGCTTGAACTTATCGTAGGTCCCTTTGTCCATGCCCACGCCTTGCAGCGAAAAATTCATGCGGTCCTTGTCGAGGATACGCATCACGATGCCTTCGCCGTGCAACATGGGTATCATCGATACGCGCACGTCGACCTCGCGGCCGGAAACCTTCAGCTTGATACGCCCGTCTTGCGGTACGCGTTTTTCAGCGATATTCAATCGCGCCATAATCTTCAAGCGGCTGATAATGGCCGCCTGGAAGCGGTTGATCTCGGGCGGGGTCGGTTGACGCTGCAACACGCCGTCGATGCGGTAGCGGATCTTCATGCCCGCGGCCTGCACCTCGAGGTGGATATCGCTGGCTCGGATTTCGACGGCCTCTTCCAGAATCTCGTTCACTAGACGAACCACCGAGGCCTGCTGGGCCATCTCCGAGGCTTCGGACTGGTCCCACTCGACATCTTCGAGCATCTCCACGTCGGCATGACGTTTGTCGTCCTGGGCTACCAGCCCGTCGATCACCTGGGCACCCACGCCCAGGTGACGCTTGACCAGCTTGGCCAGTTCGTCTGGCAAGGCCACCACGGGATAAACGCTCATGCCCGTCGCCGCGCTCACGGCGTCGAAGGCGTGCAGGTCGAAGGGATTGCCGGTGGCAACCACCAGCGAACCGTCTTCTATCGAGAGTGGAAAGATGCCGTGGCGATGGATCAGCTTGAGAGGGAAGTCGGACAGTAAAGATAGGTCTACGTCGGTCGTCGTCAAATCGACCACGTCTAGCCCCAAAGCCTTGCCCACGGCCCCGAGCGCTTCTTCCTCGCTTTCGCAGTCTAGCTCGGCGGCCACCAGACGAAGCGAGCCGTCTGTCGATTGAGCCTCACGCGCCAAACTAATTTGCCGTTGGTCGAGACACAGTTTATTGGGTAGGACTTGCGCTTGCAAGGAAATCATGATCGATTTGGGGGGTTGGGCCAGTGTCGTCGGTTCCGCGCCGACCGGTCGGTCTTTGACGCTTGTGGGCGAATCTTCCTTGATTCTTCCGCGACTGCGCTGGTACTCTCCAGGCAACCAGCGTTATATAATAGGCAGGTAGGTGTCAGGCAGGATGGCCACGCTTGGTGGGGGGGTAACTTGCAATCGTATCGCTAAGATAGAATACAATCACTACATTTGATTTTAAGCAAGATGACACCCCAGTCAAGAGCGAGATGGCTGTATGCAAGCCAAAACTACAACCAATTGAGTAAAATAATAGGCGACTCGAATATGCACGCTCACAAATCCCCCTCAGTATGGCGTTACTGTCGCCTTGCGCGACGTACACCACCCGTTTTACCCAGTTTAACATCGGGCCGCACTTTAGGTATCTTGCTGGTGTTCATAGCATTGGGCGCAACTGCCCTGGCCGCTGCGGAACCAACTGACAAAGACGCACCCACATCAGCAGCCCCCACACCCACACCCACGGTCGCGACAGAAATGTCGGCCGCCGATGGTTCGCAAGCGGAGCCCGCCGATGGCCAGGCGGCACCCACGGAACTGCCCGTTTCGGCCAAGATTCTTCGTTATGCCAGTCGGCTAATTCGGCGTTACGACACGAATCGCGATTCTCAATTGCAAGAAAACGAATGGCGTGCAATGCGCGGTGACCCGCGTCTGGCAGATATCGACAGCAACGGTTTGATAACGCACGATGAGATGGCCCGCCGCATTGCCGACTATGGTTACCGTCGCAAAATCCGCTTGATTCCCAAGAGTCTGGAAACGGCCGCACCCTCACCCGCGCCTGCCCTATTACAGCCGATGACTACGTCTCCAACGGAAAAGGAAACCGACGAGCCGATGCCTAACGACAAGCCGGCCGCCGCCGAGGACACCCTCAATGTGACCGAACAGGCTGCGGCCAAACACGATTTCCGACCTGGACAACGCTTCTACGTTGCTCCCCGACACCGCGTGCAGGGATTGCCCGGCTGGTTCCATAGCCGCGACGCCAAAGGCGATCAGCAGCTTAGCGTGTCCGAGTTTGCACCCAAGGCAACGCAGTCGGACATCAAAGAGTTCTCCCGCCATGACACCAACGGCGACGGAGTAATCACAGCCAAGGAATGCGTGCGTAAAGCAGCTTCACCCACATCAACCTCAACCGGCAGTCAGAACCCGAGCCAGTGATAAATTGGATTCTTCACAGATTGTACATGCCTTGCAAACCATCGTTAACGGAGAAGAGAAACCCGTACTGATACGAATCCCAAACCGCCGCAAGCGGCTGGGCTAACATGTGTTTCATGATTTTCGACACTATCCCCACTCTTGCCCTTTGCCCTCTCCTCCAAGACATCACCGCCCCCGCCGCCGCCGTTGCACCGATCTCTGCACGGCAGCGTCAAGCGCCTTCTCCACTCGCGACGCGTTGGCCTTCTGCAATGAGATAATCTTCAACCCACGCGCCGATTCGTCGCCGGCAGCCGTGTCCAGGGTTTCGACCAGATCTTCTATTTGCTCAAACAAGGCCGGGTCGGCCACCACGATCAGCGAATTGCTCATGCTGTCGACCGAAACGCGAGGCGACCAACGGCTCGAACCGCCGCCACGACGGCCCTGCCTGGAAGACTGGGAAAGTTGCGCGGCAAACACTTCACGCACAACATCTTCCACCCGCGATGCTTCGGTGTTCTTAACGGGGATCAACGTCGGCTGCTTGGCCTGCAACGATGCGGGCGACTCG
>CAZISU010000190.1:0-8608 GCA_964541935.1 uncultured Planctomycetaceae bacterium
GGGTCGGTTTGAATGTGATACCAAGCACTCGACGGTTTCGCACCAAGCGGCTTGACGGGCCCCTTTACTTCCAGCGGATGCCCGTTGAATTTGACCTTTATCGCGTCGCCTTTGACCATGCCGGCCAATCGCAGACGCAGCAAGGTGGACACGGTTTTACCGGAAGGCGTATTGGCGATAATATCTTCGCCGACCGGTAGCTTGGCCAGGGCATACTTTTTTGGTACCATGGTGATCGGCAGGCGGTTGGGCCCGACCATCGCCATCTTGAAAGTGCCCAGCACGGCTTCCTGTGCGGGATTGTCGATGGCATATATTTTGTCGCGTCCTTTAAGTTCTTCAACCGAGCCGAGTTGGCTGAAACGCTCGTCTGGTTTGGTCGGGAACAGGTTGAAGAGATAGATCCCGTCGGCACCCCAATGCCAACGGTTCATGGCCGCTCCCCACCAGGCCCTATTGTCGTGCCGATATCTGGCATACGGCTTGGGCGGCACCAACAATGCATATACCGGGACCTCGTACTTGTGGCCCAGGTCGACCATGTCTTTCAGCGAAGAAGCCACCGCCATTTGAATATAGTCCTGGCCGGCAATCATGATGTCCATCAGGTCTTCTTCGAGATACGCACGGATATCGATGCCGATGTCCATGCAGCTTTTCACGCTCAGGGGAGCCCGCACCGTCATCAATATGGGGCGGCCACGCCGCAACGATTCCCGCTCCGTCACTTTCCGAATCCGCCGCACCATGTCGGTCATCATGGCCACGTGCCGCGCTTCAGCCGGTTTGCCTTCCAAATTCGGGCGGAAGTAGAGCGGGTGGCGGATGAAATCCAACTCGATGCCGTCGATGTCGTATCTCTGGCAAACGTCCTCAAACATCCCAACGATATGCTCGCGAACTTCCGGTTGCTCGAAATCAGAAAGAGTGTACCATGCCTTGGGATCAGAGTGCGGATACTTCTTCCAATCCGCCTTCGTGCCCATAATGTATTTGGGATTTTCCCGTTTTCTTTTCGACAAACACCAGGTAGCAAAGGAACACTCCGGGTTGTTCATGCGGTAGCTCCAGAACACCTCCATGTTGTTCTTGTGCGAATGATCGATGACCACTGCAAGCGGGTCGGTGCCCTGCTTTTTCATGGCAACAAGAATATCGCGCATATGTTTAACGTACGCCCCGTGACCTTCCTCGACCCAAGCGCCCAGCACCTCGCCGACTTTCGCCTGATGAGACCAAAACACCCCGCCACCTCCGGTGCAATAGCAGATCGTGTCGACTTGCGTGTTGGTTGCCTGTTTAACCCGCACGGCTAGCCAATCTTCGGCCGTGACTCCCGAAACATCGTGGCAACCGTCGTCGTTATAGACGATCCGCCTGGTTCTATTGGCCGCCTTTTTGCGTAGCTTGAGCAACTCTGTTTTATCGAGCTTGGTCCGCTGGGCCTCGGCCATTGCTATGTTGACTGGCGTCAGAAGGCAGATTGCCGCTGCACAAAGCAGAGGGATTGTAATCGAAAAATGTTTCATCTTGTTCTCTATTGCCTTAAATAATAAATAGGACGCCGAAGGATACGGCCAACGTAGCACGTATCCTTCGGCATGTCCGTGAAGGACATTGATATCCTCTAGAATTTGCGTCGCGCGAACAGAAGTCCCAACGCGGCCGTTAACAACAAGGCCAAAGTACCAGGCTCGGGCACTGGGGCGAACGAACCGTCGGTGAGGGCGACGTAGTCCACATAGGACGTGCCGGCACTGGAACCCGAGACGCCGGGGCCGAAGTAAAATGCATCGAGATTTGGAATTGAGTTGGACGCCACGAATCCGTCCTCCGATACCAACTCCCCGTCTCGCCACATCCACCAACGCCCGCCGTCCTCGTCCGAGTCGCGCGAGATGCGGAACTTGTGTTGTCCGTCCGAGTTATCGATATCGGCAAGTACGACTTGGGTACCCCAGCGAATGCTGTCGGCACCGATGAACACGGCGGATGCTTCGTCGCTGTCGCTTAGTGCGATAACGAAGGTGCTGGTATACTCAACGCCTTCGTTTTGGTCGACCTGCATGGAGA
Organism: uncultured Planctomycetaceae bacterium; assembly: GCA_964541935.1. Lineage (GTDB taxonomy): Bacteria > Planctomycetota > Planctomycetia > Pirellulales > Thermoguttaceae > JAFGTN01. The sequence goes on from CAZISU010000190.1 coordinate 2,074, forward strand.
TCTCACATGTGAAACCGTCTTCGGCGGTGAAACTCTGGCTGGGCCAAATGCCGTCGCCGGCGGTGCCGCTTCGCAGAGTCGATTCATTCAGCATCGTCATGATGCCGCCGTCGATGGTTACCGACGGGCCGGTCGAGGTTACCCAGTCGGCTACGGTGTCATTGTCCAGATCGATGGCCAGGGGATCGGTGGGATCATCGTTCATATCGTAGATCAGGTCGAAAGCAGCGGCGTCCTTGGTCGCTGTGGGCGGGTCGTAGGTTGGCTGAATCGGTTGATAGGCGCCTTCGGTTAACCGCATATAGTCAACCTCGAGCGATCCGTTCCATCCGCCACTCACGCCAGGGCCAAAGTAAATTTTGTTCGGGATACCCGTACTGCCTGGAGTCACTGGCGTAGTGTTAAGAAGCTGTGTATCCCGCCAAAACCACCATCCGCCACCGGCCGTGTCGGCATTGCGAGCGAAACGGAAAGTATGGTCGGCATCTGTATTGCTGGGCGTGCTAAGCAACGTCCAGCCCCCGTTATTCAACACATTGAGGCCGTTTTCTCTTACCATAAACATTCCGTATTCGCCAGCATTATCGTTCAATCCAACAATGAATCCAGCGATGTCCGTCGTGGTGTTTTTCACGGCCTTCATTTTGATTTCAAAAGTGAAACCATCCGCACCCGTAAACCCAACGTTGGGCCACAGGTTGACCGGGTCGTTGCCGCTCTGCAGCAGCGTGTTGGAGGACATCGTCATCACCCCGTTGACGGTGTCAAATGTCGGCGGCGTGCTTCCGGTTACCCAGTCGGCCGACAAGTTCGAATCAGGGCCGTAGAGGTCCTTGTCCAAGTTGATCGCGCCCACGTCGGTCGGATTGACGTTCATCTCGTACTTCCAGTCGAAATCGACCGAATCGAGGCTGTTGGTGACTTGCCCCACAGCCGTGCCTACAGTGGCGAAAAGCATAATCGCCGCCGCGGCCATCACAAAATAACGTTTCTCAAATCTCATGTGAAAACTCCTCCACAAAAAAGTAGTAAAATCCCTGGATGTCTCTATCTTGCCGACACCCGGCCAATTCAAGCCTGCAATCTCGGTCCGTTTTGCCGTCTCTACTGTTCCGCTGATCTCAGTTTGTTAGTTCAAAATCCTTTGTCACTTCTCCGCTGCCCGGCTCAATCGTAATTTCCATTTGGCTGTCCACGTTGAACTTCTTGGGAAGATATTGTGGACGTACCCCCGGCTTGAGCACTTGCCCTGGAGCGGGACTGCCGCCGTATGCCTCGATCTGAATCGTGTGCGTTCCCACCGGTACGCCCCCTTTGGCGTCGACGCGGTATTTGCCGTTTTGAATCACGGCCCCGCCCATGGGCACGGCCGACTTTTCGGTCGGCATAAAGTTTATCCGACCGTCGGCGACAGGTTGACTGTTATAAGTAACCGTGCCCGTAACAACTACCCGCTCCGGTCCACTGGGACCGCAACCGCTGAAAAAAGCCGCTGTCACCGATAACCCGACCAGTAATAAATAATTCCGATATGTAAACATCTTTTCTTCCTCGTAGGCCGGGTCGTGCCCCGGCGTTTTTCAGTTGTCGACCACCTCATTGCCGGGTCTCGCCCCGACCTACAACCATAACGTTAAGGCACTTCCACCGGCTCTCCACCGTTGCGCGTTGTCAACTCATGCAACACGACCTGGGCAATATCGGCCAATAAAAATTGCACGCTGCCATCGGCCATCGTGAAATGGCAACCATTGGGGTGGAAACTGGAAAAGCCCGTGGTGCCAGAAAACGTGCCAGTGTATCCGCCGGGGATGGTATACGGTCCGTTTACGCCCTCGTTCGTATCGTTGATATTCCACGCGGCCCAGAACTCGCCTTTGTACGATCCGGGCATTCCGCCGGTCACCTCGCCGATCATCAAGGTCTTGGTTGTCCCGTCGGTTATGTCCCTAACCGAGCAGGTTTCATTAGCGCCCATAATCCCGTCGTTTTCGGAGAGATTCTTTGGCGCGCCACCCGAGGTCGACCAATCCGTGCTGTCCGAGACTCCACACATATTCGTCATCGCACACTGCGATGTCGGAGTCGGGCTGTTGGAGGGGCTTACCCAAATCCCCTCGCCACCTTGGGGATCGCTGGCACAAAGAAAGCCCTCGATCTTCGTATTGCTGATCTCCCTGTTACGGCAGTTACCCGTATTGTCGAAGTAGCTCCACATAGCGGCAAAGTCGATATTATCATAAAGGCCCTGTTGCTCCATGAAAGGCAACAAATAAGCGCCCCAACTGTAATAGAAATGCGATGGGTTGGGGGTTGATAAAGGAATGGCATACAAGCCAGGCGGAAAGCAGTTATGTGCCGCGTGATAGTTGTGCATCGCCACGCCGACCTGCTTGAAATTGTTGGCACACTGCGAACGTCGCGCGGCCTCGCGCGCAGCCTGCACGGCCGGCAGCAGAAGTGCAATCAAAATCCCGATAATCGCGATCACCACCAAAAGCTCAACAAGCGTGAAGCCTCTTGTGCCGATACGTCCAACTTTCTTTCTCACTCGCTGTCCCGGTAAAAACCGCGCTAATCCATTGTATCGCATGAGTTTTTCTCCCGATAAATAAGTAATATTACTTGCCTCGTAATTTGCATTAAACATTCAGCAGCGGAATTTCCGTCGATTCGAAACCAATAAGCCCGATAGGCAGATCACCATCAAGCAAGCAATCGCCGACGGCTCCGGCACCGATGCCCCGACGCCATCGCTTTGCCAGTTGGCGGCCAGCAGCGTGGCGTCAATCTCGTCGACCGCACCGTCGCCGTTGAAGTCACCCATCAGCCAGGTAGCGTCGGTGGCGGTTTGCCAATAGATGGCCAGGATAGCGGCGTCGGCGGCATCAACCACGCCGTCTCGGTTGGCGTCGCCGGGTGGAACTTCCGTTGTCGCTGTGCCAATCACGGCGAATTGTTTGTAGGCCGTGAAATTGCCCGGCGATCCTATTGTGCCGGCGTTCCCGTTGAACATATTGTCAATGTACTTGACTTCGATGGCCGAGATGCCCGAAAGCATTAAGGAGCCATCGCTGTTTTCGATCGTCATCGTGGTATAGGCGCTCGGTGTGTTATTGCCACTCGGCGAATAACTGAACGAACCCAGCGTGCGGCCAAGTTCCTCGCCCTCGGTGATCGTGTCGCCCACTAAAGCGTACTTGATCTCGACGGCTTGGTTGACTCTCGCGCCCGACCAGGCGGCATATGAGAGAATATCGCTCACATCGTAGCCCAGCGTGTTGAGCGAGGTGTCCAACTGGTACACGGCCCATCCGAAATCTTCCGTCACGTTATCCCAGGCGAGAATTGTCGAGGCCGGAGCATTCGCGTTTGTCATTACTCCGTTGTTCATGTCGTCCGGCAACTGCGCGCCCCACGCCGTGGGCACAGAGCCACCGGCATAGGAACTGCTGAACGTGTCGCTGCCTTGAACGATCAGATTGTTAGTCGGCAGCGCGGGAGCGGTAAGCTCTTCGGTGTATGTGCCGGACACGACGGGGCCTGGCAGCGGTATTTCTGGTACGATGGGCGGCAGCGCCTCGATACCCTCGAACCATGTATTGGCCATGAGGTGATAGCCGGACGCGTTGGGGTGAATAATGTTCGAATACAGACTCTGGTCAAACGTCCCGTCCGGCTTGAGGAAGTTCGTATACTGGTCGACCGTGCCGACACTGTAGCCCGCGGCCGCATAGCCGGGCACCAACGTGTTCTTTATGTAGTCGTTATAGGCCACCGTAGAATTGTTGAGAGTTCCATCCTTGTAGGTGTTGATCTGCGCGACAATCATATTCACGTTCGGTTTCGTGGCCAGAATCAAGTCGGTCAGATTCGTGAGCCGGTCCGTTACAACCGTCGGATTGCTACCGTTGCCATAGTATGCCAAGTCGTTGATGCCGATCATTAGCAAAACGAGATCGGGGTTGTCAGCATTCAACGCGGCCACTACGCCCGGATTATAGCCGCCGCCGTTTGTGATATTACTTATGGTTGATCCACCGTAACCGCGATGTCCATCTTGTCCGACGGCACGCAGGTCGGGCCCCACAATCACAGGGGGAACACCATATGGCGCGCCGTTCCACGGTTCCGGCGATGCCCCAACGAACTGAAAATCGTAACCCGCGTCGGTCAACTGGGTGTACAAAGAACCGCGATAGGCGAACGAGAACGGATTGGCCCAATTTGAGTCGGTGGTTCCGGTCGTAATCGAGTCACCCAATGGCATAATGCGAATGCTCGCATGTGCCGATCCGAAGGCCGTCAATGCCAAGATGGCCGACAACGTCAACAGGCTCAAGGTAATCGGTTTGGATAACTGCCACAATCTCATAATGCACATCTTAAACTGTTAAAAAAGCTGGTAAACGTTCACGGTCTCGTCTACTCCAGACTCTACTTCCGTTTTCTCCATGCCCAAAACAACAAACCAAACAGCCCGCACGTCAGCAAGGCCAGGCTCGACGGCTCGGGCACTGCGCCGCTTGCATCGCTTTGCCAGTTGGCGGCCAACAGTGTGGCGTCAATCTCGTCGACGGCACCATCGCCGTTGAAGTCGCCCATCAGCCAGGTGGCGTCCAATGTGGTTTGCCAATAGGTGGCCAAAATAGCCGCATCGGCCGCATCAACCACGCCGTCTCGGTTGGCGTCGCCGGGTGGAACGGGCACTGTCGCCGTGCCAACCACGGCAAATTGCTTGTAAGCCGTAAAATTCCCCGTTTCCCCGACTACTCCATTATTTCCATTGAACATATTGTCAACGTACTTGACTTCGATGGCCGAAATGCCCGTAAGCATCAGTAGCCCGGCCTCGTCCTCGATCGACATCGTGGTGTAGGCATACGGCGTGGCATTGTCACTCGGCGCGTAGCTGAACGTGCCTAGCGTATGGGCAAGTTCCTCGCCTGCGGTGATGGTTTCGCCCACCAACGCATACTTAATCTCGACGGATTGGTTGACTCTCGCGCCTGACCAACCGGCATAGGAAAGAATGTTGCTCACATCGTAACCAAGTGTGTTTGTGGTGGTGTCTAGTTCGTAAACGGCCCATCCGAAATTGCTTGTCACATTATCGAAGCCGAGAATAGGTTGCTCATTCGCGGGAGTCATAACTCCGTTGTTCATGCCATCAGGCAACTGCGCGCCCCACGTCGCCGGCGAGGCGCCACCTGCATAAGAACTGCTAAACGTATCGCTGCCTTGCACAATCAGATTGTTTGCCGGCAGCGAGTGAGGCGTATTCCCCACAGTGTACGTGCCAGACACTGTGATACCCGGCTGGGGTACAACCGGCGGAGCGCCCACGATTCCGTCAAACCAGGTTTGCGACAAGAGTTCGTTGGCGGCCGGACGTAAATGGGCATTGTCGGGGCAAAACAGGCTCGTATCGATTGCCCCGCCCGTGGTCAAAAAATTGGCGAACTGGTCCACGGTTGTCACATTACTGCCCAATGCTTGATACTTGGGGACCACCGTGTTGCGGATGTAGCTGTTGTACTGCACGGTCTGATCCGATCCACTGGTGCCACTCGTGGCCCGCGGCGGGATTTGAGCAACAATCAGTTGCGCGTTTGGCTTGGTCGTGACAATCGCATTGACCAACGCATCGATATATTTGCTTCCATCTTCTGGCCCATTGGTGCCGATCATCAGCAACACAATATCCGGATCGTCCTCGTTCAACATGCCCACGATGCCGGGGAAGGTATTGGTCGAACCGCCCACGACACCGCCGTTGAGAATCTGCTTTGTGGTAGCTCCACCATAACCGCGGTGGTTGTCCTGATTGACGGTACGCAAGTCCGGACCCTGGACGACCGTGGGGATGCCGAAATTGGTACCAAACGGATAATTCCACGGTTCGCCCGATGTGCCCACGAACTCGAAGTCATAGCCCGCATCGGTGAGCTTGGTGTACAGGGGCCCGCGGTAGCCAAAGGTAAACGGGATGGTCCATTCCGTGGCATTCGTATATCCGGCGGTGAGCGAATCGCCCACCGGCATGATACGCAGTGGCGCATCGGCCGACGCTATCGCGGAGATGGCGAGCAGTCCAGAAAACAGAATTAGCAGAATCGATAACTGTCGAGATCTCATGAAGCACCGTTACGAATGTTAGAAAATGATAATGTAAAAATGATTTTATGGGCGACCATTACATGTTGAATAAACGGTGGATGGCGGAGCGAAGCCGCCATCCACCGTCGCTTTTACTTCACAGTTTCTACTAACGTTTACGCCGACCGTAGGCCAAGAGGCCAAACAGTCCGCATGTCAGCAAAGCCAAGGTTGTCGGTTCGGGAACCGCGACGGTTGGCGTGCCAATCACGGCGAGTTGCTTGTAGGCAGAGAAATTGCCCGGTTCCCCGAGGTTTCCATTATTCCCATTGAACATATTGTCGACGTACTTCACTTCGATCGCCGAGACACCCGAGAGTACCACAGGATCGGTGTTGTCTGTGATCGTCAGCGTGGTATAGGTCGTCGCTGTATT
>CAZISU010000191.1:0-8601 GCA_964541935.1 uncultured Planctomycetaceae bacterium
TTGTAGGTTACTGGGTGACAGTAAATTTCATTAGGCAAAAATTCACAATTGTCGCTATTGGGAAACTCATAAGGTCAGTTATGTCTCCAGTGATCCTAATCCTGTCAATCAATTGGCTCGGTGTATATGCAGTGCTCCTGGCTCCTCTAATTTGCACGATTCTTACGGGACTATATTACTTGCGCAAAGGGCCTATTGGATATCACTTCCAGTTTGAATGGGCAGAGGTGGTTCGACTAGTCAAGGTGGGCTTCATCTTCAGCCTTTCAGGGATAGTTTTCTATATGTACAGAATGGCAGATAGGACTATTATTGCATCTCTCCTGCCTCTGCGTGATTTGGGATTATTCGCCTTCGCGATGAGCATCATTATGGTTATCACGAACTTCTTCGCAGATATAGGAAGAGTTCTCGAACCAATACTCTGGGAGCATTCTGCAAGGGTCGAAAATGTGAGTGGTGCCTTTAGTTCTACCAGAAGGATGGCAGTTTACGTGGCACTAGCTACCGCAATGGTAATCCCCATCTCACAGTTAGGGTATAGTGCGATAGTCCAGCTGCTTGTGCCAGCATATAGGGACTCGATGCTGGTATTTCTCATTGTGTCAAACATGATATACTTGGGCACGATGTCAATGATTCCTGCTGTGATATTGAACTCCATTGTCGTCAAGAAGGCAGGTCTTGTTACTGCAATTCTGGCAATTGGCGTGGGGATAAATATATGTCTGGACGTAGTCGTGATTCTTGCAGGGCATGGAATTGAGGCAGTAGGAGTGGTTACCGTACTGAGTCAAGGCATAGTCACATGTGTTTTATATTATGCGGCTCGGAAGTATATAGTCAAACGAAAGGGCAGGTATGCGTTGTTCATAGGACGTGCTACATTGCCTTTCATGATCAGCATATTGTTCTCTGTATTTCACGGTCTTTTCTTGGGCTCAGCGGTGTTGAACCCTTTGCTTGTTGGTGCTGTTTCAATGCTTTGCCAGGTATTGCTGTGGTGTGGTGTGGTTCAGTTGTTCTATCGAGACTATGTTACGAGAGAGAAGATTGCCGGAATCATAAAGGAAGCGTGGCGAGTGGGAAGTTCGAGAATCAAGAAGAGAACACCTCGCTCACAATAGGTCGGTATCAGGCATAATGGAGGTGGGGAAACCCGATATGAAGTGTTACTTAGTAGAAGTGTACGATCCAAGCATGAACTTCGACGACGATGGTTATGAAGTTGTTGCTCTGACTCCGATGGCTTGTTATGAATTGGACAAAGCAGGCATCAAGCACAGCATTCTCGAAGACTATTATGATGAAGCGGAGTTCCTAAGAGGTGAAGAGGCATATTATAAGGATCAGCTGGGATGGTTTGATAAACTCGACAAGTTCCTGTTTGATGTTTTCCCTGAAGCTGGAATTAGAGGCTTCCGGTTAGCTAGCAACTACCACTTCTATATTAAATCCACTGTAGATTCAATCGTAATGCGCTGCAAAGAAGTCGATAGATTTATAAACAATGCTAACCCAGATAGCATCATATACATATCGCCGAGTGGGAATGAAGATGTGATGCCTTCTAATAAGCAGGCGCTGATATTCAGAGGAGGCCAGAGCCTCTTGTCCCTCCTTGTGTCGATGTTTTGCGAGAAGTACAAGATAGATTTCGAACGGAAGATAGTAAGCAAGACAGCAACAGCAGATGGCGTTTCTCGCGGCCACGGGAATCGTGTCAACAGGATCAGAGAAGGCTTAAATGGCATGAAGTACACGCGTGGATTATATACCTTCTATAAGACAGGTGGTATTGCGGCCATGCACCCTAAGTCATGTCCTGGTTCGAAATGGAACATGCTGTTCTTGAAAACTCCGGGCTTTGTTAAGACCATTATGAAAGAGGCACGAAGAGAGGGGCACGGAGTGTATTATCGACGAGACAATGCTATTGTTAAATGCTCTGCCCCATATTATAAGGTAGCGGAGCGAATTGATCCGAATGCTGTTCCTGCTTTGAGCCGTAATAAGAACGATGTCCGAAAGAAGATGGAGCAGAGCGATATTGTCAGTTGGGTTAGCAGTTATTGTGGGATAGACGTAAGCGCTATTCTCTTACCGCGATTGGCGTGGTTTATTAATGAGCTCTGCCCCCAACTCGTTTCTTTAGTTGGCAGTTACATAGCTTTTTACAAGGATCGCAAAATCGATATGGTTGTTACTCCTCATATGGTATCGGTCGATGAACATGCGGCCATTATGGCTGCTAGATATGCGGAGAAAACAACGAGCATCTGTTTGCAGCATGGAGATTCAGCGTTTGCTCTAAAAATGTGGGATTGCGGTGAATGTAGCCCATACGATGTATATCTTGCGACTAATGATGAGCAAGAATCCTATTTCAAACGTAGAATGCAGATTGCGAATATAAACACGGACCTTGCTCAATACCCAAACCGATGGGAAATGATCCCAAGGAGCGGTAGAGCGAAGTGGAGACAGAGAAGGCATGCAATATCAAAGACAGTAGTTTATGTTCCTACAATGTATCAGTGGGACAACACGTTTTGGAATGAAGCGAGAGTTCCTGATGCGTGGTATTTTAGCTGGCATAAAGAATTGCTAAAGCTGTTTAGTTCCAGGAAGGAGTTCGATTTTATTTGGAAGGGTATTCCCGCTTCAAATGAAACCTATGACCCGATTCCGAACTTGATTAATGACCAAGGGTATAGAAATATCAGATATGCAACCGAGCCATTTACTAAATGGATTAAGAAAGCAGATTTGGTTTTATTAGATTATCCATCCACAGCATTGTATGAGGCCGCTGTGAGTGGATTACCAGTTATGTCGTTATTCTTTGCGCCCTTTAATGTTGTTCGTGAGACTGCTTTAGGATTATTCGGTAACAGTTTGCAGCCCTTCAGCAATTTCCATGAAGGCATCGCAAAGATAGACGACTTTCTAGAAGCCAATCCCGATGCTTTCGTTGTGTCAATTCCTCGGTCACAAACGTCTATACTACAAGCTATACGTTCTTTCGGAGCAAAATAGCCTTGTGGATAAGCTTGAGAAAAAGGGCAGGCCCAATCTATAATGCGCGGTCGGGTGAATCTGACATGCTAAGATGGAGAGTGTTAAACATATGCTGAGGGCATCGACTAGAAGCAATACTGTACGTCTCGCGCCTTCAAGGATCATGGCGCGCGGTGTACTCGAGATGACGCAGAATAGTCGACAGTTTGCGGCTCAAGTTACCTGGAATCGCAGGACTCTGCTGGAAGACGCCGCTAGGAAGACATTGGACCGCTGTAGGGAACTGAGCGGGAATTGGCCGAGGATGCACTCGTGTGACCTTCGATGAAGCTAACTGACAGCGCATACTGGGACTCCTACTGGATGAATGTTACTGTACCATCTCGCATAGATCTGGATTTCTCCTTTGAGCGATGCCTAGACAAAGTGTTCTCCAGATACCTGCCGGTAAGCCCTGCTAAGAGTTTGATCGAGATCGGCTGCGCACCGGGGAGGTGGTTGATCTATTTTCATGAAAGGTATCAATATCAGGTGTCCGGAATAGAGAATTCCGCAATCGGATTTCAGAGAACTAAGGAGAATCTTGAGTATCACGGCATCAAAGGGGAAATACACAACACCGATGTAATGGAAGGCGGGCTGCCAGGGTCTTATGATGTGGTAATATCTCTTGGCCTTATCGAGCATTTTACAGATACTCGGGCCGTGCTTGAAACGCATCTATCTCTTGTCAAGCCGGGAGGTCTCTTAATCTTGGGAGTTCCAAATTTCAGGGGCATCAACTATTGTATACAGAGATACATGTACGCGGAGCTGTTTGCCACACACAATACAACGATAATGAACAAAGCCTTCTTCACCGACTTGGCAAAGAGAAGCGCACTGGAAACAGTTTTCCTTGACTATCTGGGTGGATTCGAACCGGCTCTCTTCATTTACGAGCCAAGAGGAAGACAGTTTGTGAGGGCCTGCCTGAAGATGGCAAGGCTACTAAGGCGACTGGAGTGGGCTGATACTATCAATGCCCCCTGGTTGTCTAGCTACCTTATGGGGATCTTCAGGGCTCGAAAGAGTCAAGTCTGAGCACAGATGGCAATCAAGAAGAAACTCCTTCTCTATACCGAAAACTACGTCTACGGAGGATTAGAGAGGTTCTTGTTTGACCTCCTGAATGACATTGATCGCGAGAAGTATGAGGTTTCCCTTCTGTACAACGATTCTGCCGCCTTTGATGCGCGCTTCGCGCACTTCGTCAAGCAGCCCGTCAACCGGAAGAGCCTGCGTATCCATACGGTCATACCGTGCTTCCAATGGGTAGAACAGCAGCATTATCCACGGACGCTACAAGTGATCCTCAAATCGCTCTTCGTGGGCTTGCAATATCTTTTTTTGCTGACAAACCTCGTGCTGCTGCGTAAGGAATTCTCGAAACATCAGTTTGATGTTCTTCATATCATCAATGGCGGCTATCCTGGCGGTGTGAGTTGTCGAGCAGCTGTCTTGGCAAGTAGGCTCATTGGCCCCACACCCATTGTCATGTCGGTGCTGAGTTACCCAACTCGCTATCTAATATGGCCGCTAGATAGACTTGTGGACTCAGCCGTAGGCAGGTTTGTGACAATGATTATCACGAATTCGGAAAGAGCACGACAAGCTATGCACGTATCCCGGAAGTTCCCGATCAGCAAGGTCTGCAATATCTACACTGGAGTGAAGACAAACACTAAAGACTGGGCCCAGGAAGAACAAGCCATCCGTAGACACTTCAAGATTCCATCTGCTGACAAGATTGTTGGCATGGTAGCTGCTTTCCAGCCTGGCAAGGGGCATCGAATCCTCGTGGATGCCATACCCATGATAGGGACCAGATTCAAGAACGTGAAGTACATCCTAGTGGGGGATGGAAAGACACGAGAAGGCATTGAGGAACTCGTTCAATCAAGAGAGTTGACCGACAATATAGTGTTCGCAGGATACTACTCAGCGGACAACATCTTAGCAATGATGGCTCTGTTTGATGTCTTTGTCTTACCATCGTTACACGAAGGGTTTCCTTATGTTATACTAGAGGCGATGTCGCTTGCCAAGCCCATTGTGGCCACAAGTGTGGCCGGTATCCCTGAGCAGCTAGAGAACGGGATCTCAGGGATCCTCATTCCTCCAAGCGATTCCAAAGCGCTGGCTGATGCCGTCGCGTGTCTTCTTGCCAACGAGGATACTGCACGGCAAATGGGGGAGGAAGCAAGAAGGCGAGTCGAAGGACGTTTTAGCCAGCGGGCGATGAGCGCCGCATTTAGCATGTTATATGAAGAGCTATGTACCTAAACCTGTTAAATCCACGCCTCTCAGTGGAGAGACAGACACTTGCCTGAGCTGGAGCACAATAGGTATGTTGTTAGCCTCCACCGTAGTTTGCGGGGAGAGCATGAGTCTACTATCACCGGGGGGCAGAGAAGATGAGCAAACCAAAAGTGGTTATCCTGTGTGGAGGGCAAGGAACGCGATTGAGAGAGGAAACAGAGTTTAAACCAAAGCCAATGATCGAAATAGGAGAACACCCGATTCTGTGGCACATCATGAAGACATACGCATCCTATGGCTTCAATGAGTTCATCCTGTGCCTGGGCTACAAAGGCGAGATGATCAAGGATTACTTTTACAACTATAGGATACGAAGCAGCGACTTGACTATCTCTCTCGCCGATCAAGACATTACGTTTCATCACGTTCGAGATGCGAATGATTGGAAAATTACGCTTGTCGATACAGGCCAGTTGACCATGACCGGAGGACGCATCAAGAGAATCCAGGAGCACATAACGGAAGATACCTTCATGCTTACGTACGGTGATGGAGTAACAGATCTGAACATCGAGCAGCTGCTGGAGTATCATAAATCGCATGGCGGAATTGGCACAGTAACCGGTGTCTTTCCTCCTTCTCGCTACGGAGAGCTGATGATCGAGGGCGATCGAGTATCTTCTTTTGAGGAGAAGCCAAAGATCAATACTGGTGCCATAAACGGGGGGTATTTCGTCTTCAACCGTGCGTTCTTCGATTACCTATCCGATGATGATCAATGCATCCTCGAGAGAGAACCCCTGGAAAGGCTAGCTCAGGATAATCAGCTGCGAGTGTATCAGCACGAAGGATTCTGGCAATGCATGGATACCTATAGGGATCTCAAGTACTTGTCTGGCTTGTGGGAAGGAGGGAACGCACCGTGGAAAGTAGCTTAGCGAAGAATAGGTATTGGAGAGACAAGCACGTCTTTGTCACTGGTGCAACGGGGATCGTCGGGTCTTGGCTAACTGAGGCATTGGTCGAGCAAGGGGCATACGTGGTGGCCCTCGTACATGATTGGGATCCCCAATCTGATCTCATTCGCACTGGGATCATCAGCCGTTTGAACGTAGTCACCGGCGCCTTGGAGGATTACGAGACTCTGGAGCGTGCTATCAATGAGCACGAAGTGGATACTGTATTCCATCTGGGAGCGCAACCGATAGTCAGTGTTGCCAACCGATCTCCGCTGCCAACCTTCGAGACAAACATTCGCGGGAGCTACAATCTCCTTGAGGCCTGCCGAGTCCGTAGCGATGTGGTGAAGCGGGTAGTAGTCGCATCGAGTGACAAAGCATACGGGGAAAGCGATTTCCTGCCATATACTGAAGACATGCCGCCGTTGGGGCGTCACCCTTATGATGTCTCAAAAAGCTGTACGGACCTGATGGCTCAAGCCTACTGGCATACATATCAACTGCCTGTAGGCATTGCTCGCTGTGGGAACATCTATGGCGGGAAAGACCTCAATTGGAGCCGGATTGTTCCAGGCACCATTCGATGCCTCTTTGACAATGAACGTCCCATCATACGCAGTGATGGAACGTTCATTCGGGATTATGTCTATGCGGAAGACATTATTGGAGCCTACATGATTCTGGCAGAGGCGCTTGACCGACCTGAGATTCGAGGAGAAGCGTTCAACTTCAGTTCGGAATCACACGTGTCGGTGCTTGAGATCGTTGACGCCATTCGCCACTTGATGGGGAAAGAAGATCTTGCCCCCATCATTCTCGACGAAGTCAGGGCGGAGATTAAGAACCAATACCTTTCATCAGATAAGGCTCGAAAGATCCTGGATTGGGAGGCTGAGCACAACCTGGATGCCGGGCTAGGGAGAACAATCGAATGGTATAGGGAGTACTTGGGAGAATCATGATTGAAGGTGTCATAGTCAAGCCATTGAGGAAGATCCCTGATGAACGGGGAGCGATCATGCATATGATGAGAGCAGACGACCCGGAGTTTGAGCAGTTCGGCGAAATCTACTTCTCTACGATTCACCCTGGCGTCATAAAGGGTTGGCACATTCACACTGAGATGACGCTCAACTATGCGGTCATCAGCGGAGCGATTAAGCTGGTGCTCTACGACGAACGAGAAGGCTCGTCTTCTGTCGGTGAGATTCAAGAAATCTTCTTGGGACAGGACAACTACTGTCTGGTCAAGATCCCGCCCATGGTCTGGAATGGCTTCAAGGGGATAGGAACGCAGACTGCCATCGTAGCCAATCTTGCTTCTGTGGCTCACCGGCCGGAAGAGATCCAGCGGCTAGATCCATTCTCTGCTGAGATCCCCTACGACTGGCGGCTGAAGAACAGATGAGAAACGTACTGATAACTGGCGGACTCGGGTACGTTGGCGGACGAGTGGCGAGCTATCTTAGACAGACTGGTGAATACGGCAGCATATGGATTACGACGAGAGACTCGGCTCGAATGCTCCCTTCCTGGAGTAAGGAGTTCGGTGTGTTAGAGCTCGATATCCTGGACCAGCAGTCTATTGCACGGTGTTTCAGTGACATCGATGTTGACATCATCGTTCACCTAGCGGCAATGAACGAGATCGAATCCCTGAAATCGCCGGATGAGGCACTGGCTGTGAATACAGTCGGAACCTATAATCTCCTCGACTGGGCAAGGAAGAATCACCTACATGGGTTCATTTACTTTTCCACATTCCATGTCTATGGAGAGACGTCAAACTCCATCATTACCGAAAACACCCTAACGCGGCCGTCTCACCCTTATGCCATTACGCACCGAGCTGCAGAAGACTTTGTCCGGTTCGGCAACCGCTACTACGGGCTGCGCTCCCTGGTACTCAGGCTATCCAATGCCTACGGATATCCGATGCACAAAGAAGTCAATAGATGGACGCTGGTCTTCAACGATCTATGCAGACAGGCAGTGGTCAACGGAAGAATCGTCCTGCAATCCTCGGGGAAGCAACACAGAGATTTCATCGCCCTACATGATGTAGCGAGAGCGGTGCATCACTTCATCTCTCGTGGTCCAGAGAGCTGGGGCGATGAAACATACAATCTTGGCGGCAACTGCAGCATGTCGATTCTAGATGTGGCCCGCAAAATCGCTGATGTGTATGATGATCAGTACGGAGATCGGCGGATCGAAATTGAGGTCGGCGAGGAGTGTAAGAACGCAAGATGGCACACACCCATTCAATACAATATCGACAAGGTAGCGTGTTCAGGATTCCAGCCGGAAGGCGATCTGG